>JAYSPJ010000425.1:0-4814 GCA_043722155.1 Bradyrhizobium sp. | reverse complement strand
CGTGGCTCCGTCCATGACCTGATGCTAGCGACTCGGGCCGCGTTCAGCTGCGCCAGTTTCGCAACGCGGGACGGAGTGGGGGGCGCTAAACAAGTACGGCCGGACTCACAACAATTTGCGCATCAGCGTCACCGATCGGTGCAATATTCGCTGCTTCTACTGCATGCCGGAGGACAATCCGGTATTCATGCGGCGGGACGAGATCCTCACGTTCGAGGAAATCGAGCGGTTCGTGCGTGTAGGGGTGCGGCTGGGGATCAACAAGATCCGGCTCACGGGAGGCGAACCCCTGGTTCGGCGCGATCTGCCGGTGCTGGTGCAAAAGTTGGCGGCCATCCCCGAGATTACTGACCTGGCACTGACGACCAATGGCATTCTTTTGCCCGACCTGGCCAGGTCACTTTACGATGCCGGCCTGCGGAGGATCAATGTCCACCTGGATACGCTCAACCCGGCCAAGTTCGAGCAGATCGTCCGCCGCCCTGGGTTCGAGAAAGTCTTGGAAGGCATCTTCGCCTGCAAGCGGCTGGGGTACGGCCCCATCAAGCTCAACGCGGTGGCCGTACGCGGGTTGATCGAGGACGATCTGGTACCGCTGGCCCAGTTCGGCCGCGAGCACGGGATTGAGGTTCGGTTCATCGAGTTCATGCCGCTAGACGCCGACGGCAAATGGCAGCGCGACAAGGTGCTGTTCGCCGCCGACATCTTGGCCGAGCTGTCGCAGGAGATATCCCCGCTGGTGCCGGTGCCGGACCAGGACGCGCGGGCTCCAGCAAGCGAGTTCGCGTTCGCCGATGGCGTGGGGCGGATCGGTATTATTGCCTCGATCAGCCGCCCCTTCTGCACGAGTTGCAACCGCATTCGGCTCACGGCGGACGGCAAGCTGCGCAACTGCCTTTTCGCGCTCAAAGAGGTGGACGTGAAAGCCGTCCTGCGCGGGGGTGGCACGGATGATGATCTCGTCGAGATCATCCGCCGCAACGTGTACGACAAGTGGGAAGGGCACGAGATCAACACGGCGCGCTTTGTGCAGCCGCCTCGCCCCATGTATGCCATTGGCGGTTAATTGACGAGGCGGGATCGCCAATACCAGGAGTTGCCACCGTTACTGTGCAAGAGTTGCGGCAGATGTTGGAGGAGTTTCTCAACGGCAAAGGGTTTGCCCGAGTTGCCTCCTTGACCGGTGGTATCGAAGCATGGTCGGCGCTCATCGATCCTTCGGTGCCCCGCTATTGATGGAAAGAACCGAGTGTAGTTTCCCGAAAGGAAATCGCAAATGCCACCCCCCACTGGCCAACAGAAGATCGCACTGCCAGGCGTAAAGACCATCCTTGCCATCGCCAGCGGCAAAGGCGGCGTCGGCAAATCGACCGTGGCCACGAATCTTGCGCTGGCTCTTCACCTGCACGGCAACCGGGTCGGCCTGGTGGACGCCGACATTTACGGACCGAGCATCCCCCGTATGATGGGCGTCCCTGGTGTCGTCGATCAAAGCACCACGCGGATGCCCCTCGAGCGCTACGGCGTCAAGCTCATGTCGATGGGCTTCCTGGTCCCGGCCACTCAGGCCGTCATCTGGCGCGGGCCCATGGTCCACAAGGCAATTACGGGTTTTCTCACAGACCCCAATGTCGACTGGGGACAGCTCGATTACCTGCTCGTCGATTTGCCGCCGGGCACCGGGGATGCCCAGTTGACGCTGTCGCAGACAATCGCGCTGTCCGGGGCGCTCATCATCACCATGCCACAGGAAGTGAGCCAGACCGTCGCCCACCGCGGGCTGGAGATGTTCCGGCAAGTGCGCGTTCCCGTAATCGGCATCGTGGAAAACATGAGCTATTTCGTGAACGAAGACGGCAAGCGCTACGAGATCTTTCAACGTGGTGGCGGCCAAAAACTTGCCGCCGACACGGGCGTGCCGTTCCTGGGCGAAATTGCGATCGACCCGCAGGTGGCGGAGTGCGGCGACGCCGGCGAGCCGATCGTCCGCAAGTATCCCGATTCGACGGTCGCTAAGGCCTTCCTGGAGTTGGCGACCAGAGTGATCCACGAACTGCAGACGGCCACTCCCCAGGCGCCGTTGCCGGTGGTGGAATTTTAATCGACCGTTTGCAATGATGAACCGTGAGGCAAAGCCATCCCTGGAGCAGCGATTCGAGGCGTGCGAAGTCGGCGAGATCGCCTCCGGTGCCGACAGGGTCGTCGAAGTACACGGAAAGCAAATTGCGATGTTCAATGTCGGCGGTACTTTCCACGCCATCGACAACGCTTGCCGTCATCGCAGCGGCAACCAACAAGGATAGAACGCTACCGAAAGGATCGCGATAATGGATGCGCCTCCAAAACACATAAGAGGATTCAAGGAAGAAAGGCACCTCCAGATTACCTGGGAAGAAGGCCATGTGGGGATCTATCCATACCGGCACCTTCGCGGGGAGTGTGCTTGTGCCAATTGCGTTGATGAAAATACCGGCATCCGAAGACTCGATCCTGCCTCTGTCCCTGAGAACATCGTCGTTACAGATATGAAATTGGTAGGCAACTACGCGATCAAGTTCGTTTGGTCCGATGGCCATTCCACGGGAATCTACACCTGGAAACGGCTGCGCGGCCTCTGTCCCTGTCCACTGTGTAAGCGGCAGTAAATTTGGCGGATCTCATAGAGTTTCGCTCTGCGGAAGGAGGCGTACCATGGCCGATGAAACGCGAAGACTTCTGAAAATCTTTGGCGTGGCGGTAACGGACTTCGAGGCCGAGGCGGAAAAGCTGGAGGCGGCCGCGGCCCAGCTCTCCACCGCCAGTGGTAAGGACCAGATCGGGAAGCTCCTGAAGGATGTGACAGAACTCTGCCGGGAGCTAAACACCAGCTGGCTCGAAACGACCCAGCACCTTTTCGCAATACAGAACCGACTGTTGTCGCGCATGGCCGAGGCGGCGGCGAGACTACAAGTCGTCGATACCACGGAGATCGAATCGGCCAGAATGGAAGCCCGTGAATGAGGACCGTAAACAAGCGCGTCTTAGAGGCTATCCGGAAAGTTGACGGTTGGATTTAATTTACCCGTATATAGCCCGCCGATTACGGTGGGTTCTCAGCCTAAGGAACCACATCCATGACCGAACGAGAAGCCGCCGGCAAGGGCACCGCGACGCCTGAAATGCATCGGGTGGCCGAACGGGATAACGCCGCTCCGGAAATCATCCGCGACGAAGCGGTCTCGACCCAAGAAGCCATCGAACCGCACAGCAGCGAACCGTTGCCCAAATCGAAACGCGTTTATCTCGGGGGCACGATTCATCCCGACGTCCGCGTGCCCGTGCGCGAAGTCGAACTCGCACCGACGTCTTTCAACGACGCCAGCAAACCCAACGAACCAGTACGCTTGTACGACTGTTCCGGTCCTTGGGGCGATCCTGCGTTCACCGGCACCGTCGAAGAGGGCCTGCCCGCTTTGCGCGCTAGTTGGATTCGTTCGCGCGGCGATGTCGCCGAATACGACGGTCGCGAAGTGAAGCCGCAGGACAACGGCTACCTCTCCGGCAAGCTCGCCGAATACGCCAGCCGGGCCGAGAAGAATCGGCTCGTCGAATTTCCCGGTCTCAAAGGCCAGCGCCGACGCCCGCTCCGCGCATGCCAAGGCCACCCCGTCACGCAGCTCTGGTATGCGCGCCAGGGCATCATCACGCCCGAGATGGAATTCATCGCCATCCGCGAGAACATGGGCCGCGCGAAAATGGCCGACATGGCGAAGGACAATGTTCGCGACGACCTGCACAAACAGCACGCCGGTTCGAGTCAGCTCGCGAGCAGCGAGTATTCGCCCTCCGTGTTCCGCCGGTTCCCGCAGCGCATTCCCGCCGAGATCACCCCCGAATTCGTCCGCGCCGAAGTCGCCGCCGGCCGCGCCATCATTCCGGTCAACATCAATCACCCCGAGAACGAGCCGATGATCATCGGCCGCAACTTTCTCGTGAAGATCAACGCCAACATCGGCAACAGCGCCGTCGCGTCGAGCATCGAGGAGGAAGTCGAGAAGATGCGCTGGGCCACGAAGTGGGGCGCGGACAACGTCATGGACCTTTCCACCGGCAAGAACATCCACGCCACACGCGAATGGATTCTCCGCAACTCCCCCGTGCCGATCGGCACCGTGCCGATTTACCAGGCGCTCGAAAAAGTCGGCGGCAAGGCCGAGGAACTCACCTGGGAAATCTACCGCGACACCCTCATCGAACAGGCCGAACAAGGCGTGGATTACTTCACCATTCACGCCGGCGTGTTGCTGCGTTTCGTGCCGCTCACTGCGTCGCGCATGACCGGCATTGTTTCGCGCGGCGGCAGCATCATGGCGAAGTGGTGTCTCGGGCATCATCGGGAGAATTTCCTCTACACGCACTGGGACGACATCTGCGACCTCATGGCCGCCTACGACGTTTCATTCTCCATCGGCGACGGCTTGCGGCCCGGCTCGATTGCCGACGCCAACGACGAAGCGCAATTCGGCGAACTCAAGGTGCAGGGCGAACTCACCACGCGCGCCTGGGCCAAGGGCGTGCAAGTGATGAACGAAGGTCCCGGCCACGTCCCGATGCACATGATCGAGGAAAACATGGCCAAGCAACTCGAGTGGTGCCACGAAGCGCCGTTCTACACGCTCGGCCCGCTCACCACCGACATCGCGCCCGGCTACGACCACATCACCAGCGGCATCGGTGCGGCGATGATCGGTTGGTATGGCTGCGCCATGCTCTGCTACGTCACGCCTAAAGAACACCTCGGCCTGCCGAACAAGAAAGACGTGAAAGACGGCGTG
>JAYSPJ010000424.1:0-3437 GCA_043722155.1 Bradyrhizobium sp. | reverse complement strand
CGCATCCTCACCCTGCACGATCCAGCGGAAGCGCGTGATTATTACCAATCCGGCTTGTGGCGCAGCGACACCCTCTACTCCCTCGCGGCGCGCTGGGCGGTGGAGCGAAGCGACGCCCCTGCATTGCGCGATGCTTCCCGGAGGCTGAGCTGGCAGGAGCTGGTTGCGGAAGCCGACGTAGTGGCGGCGGACCTGCACGATGCCGGATTGATTTCAGGCGATCGGGTGTCCGTCTTCATGCGGAACCGGGTCGAGGCCGTGATTATCTTCCTCGCCTGCTCGAGAAACGGCTACGTCTTCAACACTTCACTCCATGCCACCTACACCCCCGAAGAAGTCGCCACTTGGCTCGACCGCGTCTTGAGCCGCGCGTTCTTCGGCGAGGTCGGACACGGCGCGAGTGCCGATCGCGCAGATCTTTTTGCGTTGAGCATCGCTCTGCCGTCGATGCGCGCCGTCTATGCACTGACGGACGGGCCGGCGCTTCCGGCAAGCTGCCGCGGCTTTCCCGATGGTCACGCAAACCAATCCCCGATTTCAAAGGATCCCGATAAGGTCGTTTATCTCGCCTTCACTTCGGGGACTTCGGGACACCCGAAAGGCGTCATGCACAGCGACAACAGCTTGCTCGCCAACGCTCGTGCCATGGTGGCCGACTGGGGGCATGGCCATGACACAATATTGCTCTCTCTCAGTCAGATGAGCCATCATATCGGCACGGTCGCGTTGACCCAGTCACTCGTCGGCGGGTTCGAGCTGGTGTTGGACGATCCGACCGCTGGGATCGATCCGATCGACTGGATTGAAAAGACGGGCGCAACTTATGTGATGGGGGTGCCAACCCATGCTATGGATCTGCTCGCGACGCTCGAAACGCGCGGCGTGAAAAAGCTTGGGCGGGTATCGACCTTTTACCTTGCCGGGGCGCCAATCCCGCGCGCGACCGCCGAGGCGCTGCTTTCCAGAGGGATTACTCCACAGAACGTCTACGGAATGACCGAAAACGGGTCGCACCAATATACGCGCCCGTCCGATCCCATCGACACAATTATCGGCAGCTGCGGCAAGGCGTGCGACGCCTATGAGGTTAAGCTGTTCCGACAGGATGATCGGGACATCGAGGTCGAAGTCGGCGAGGTTGGTGAGATCGGCGGAAAAGGCGCCATGCGTATGCTCGGCTATTTCGGCAATCAGCCGGCGACTGAGGCGTCTTTCAACGCCGGCGGATGGTTCATGAGCGGCGATCTCGGCCGTTTTGACGAGGCTGGCAATCTCGAGGTCGTCGGTCGCACGAAAGACATGATCATTCGCGGCGGGCATAACATTCATCCCGCTCGGATTGAAGATCTCGCGCTTCGCCACCCGGCGATCCAGAAAGCGGCGGCAGTCGCGGTTCCGGACGAGCGCCTCGGCGAGCGGGTGTGTTTGGTCCTGGTCGCCGGCGGCGCGATCGATGGCGAAACCTTGTTGGCCCATCTCGACGCGGCGGGACTATCGAAATATGATATGCCCGAGTATCTTGTCGTCGCGAAGCAATTGCCGCTGGGTCCCACGGGCAAGATACTGAAACGGGAACTCAGCACGTGGATCGCATCTGGTCGACTGGTGCCTGATCCGATCAAACGGCGCCGTGCGGAAGCGGTGGCATGAGTCTGGACCTCATCTATCGAGAAAATCTCGCAATCCTGACCTTGAACCGTCCGGAAGCGCTCAACGCGTTGAGCTTCGATCTGATTGGACAGATCGGGACAGCATTTGACGAAGTCGCCGAATCCGATGCGCGCGCCGTCATCATTACCGGCGCGGGGGAGAAGGCCTTTTGCGCGGGTGCCGATATCACAGAATTGACCGGACGCTGCCTTGCCGACCAGCGGGCCGGTGCAGAGCTTGGACAAAAGGTCTTTGCCAAGCTCGATGATCTGCCCATGCCGTCAATCGCCTTGGTCAATGGGTATGCATTCGGCGGTGGCTGCGAGCTCTCACTCGCCTGCAGTTTCCGCCTCGCGCTGCCCAGGGCGAAGTTCGGTCTGCCCGAGGTCAAGCTGGGCCTTATTCCAGGCTATGGGGGCACGCAGCGTCTGCCGCGCCTGATCGGCGAGGCGCGGGCGCTTGAATTGATCATGACCGGGCGAACGGTCGGCGCCGAGGAGGCTGAGCGTATTGGTCTGGTCAACCGAATCGTAGCCGAGCCGGGTATCAACGCCGCGATTGCCTTTGCGCATGAATTCACAGCCTATGGCTTGCTTGCGGCGCGGTTCGCGCGGGCGGCGGTGCAACGGGCAGCATCGACCTCGCTCGGAGATGGATTGCGGATCGAAGCGGATCTATCGACGCTCGCCTACCAGACCAGGGATGCTGAAGAAGGGATGCGCGCCTTTCTCGAGAAGCGCCCTCCGCAGTTCGAGGACCGCTGATGCGCGAGGAAATCGTCATCGTAACCGGTGCGAGCCGCGGAATTGGGGCAGCGATTGCGTTACGCCTTGCCCAGGCTGGAACACTGGTCGCCTGCCTATCGCGCAGCGGGGCAATGCCCGAGGGTGCGCAGGATGCCGATACCAGTCGACTCATTCCGTTTGTCGCCGACGTCACGGACGCCGATGCGGTTCGGAGGGCGGCCGCAGCAGCCGTCGACGGGCGTCGGCTCGTGGGTATCGTGAATAATGCTGGCCTCCACACCGAAGCGCGGTCAGCGGAGCTCTCGATTGATGACTGGAACGCCCAGATCTCCGCGAATGCCACGTCGGTGTTGATCGGCTGCCAGGCCGCCTATCCCCATTTGCGCAAGAGTGGCGGCCTCATCATCAATATCGGTTCGTTTTTCGACAAGATAGGGGTGAAGCGGAATCTCGCCTATTGCGCATCGAAAGCTGCGGTCGGCGCGATCACTCGCGTGCTCGCGGTGGAATGGGCGGGCGATCGCATCGCCGTGATCGATGTGGCACCGGGATACATCGTTACCAGCCTCAATCGCGACGTCATGCAGCACGGACCACTGCGCGCCTATCTCGAAAAGAGGATCCCGGCAGGGGCACCGGGTGACGCAGACGACGTCGCCCGGCTGGTGGCCGGGCTGTTCGCGATGGACGTGCGTTTTTTGACTGGAGAGACCATCTACCTCGATGGTGGACAGGGGATTGCACATTGACCATCCTGGACCGCCTCGATGATTCGGTCGGCCTCGCGGAAGACGAGCGCATGGTGCTGGATAGCGTCCGCGCCCTTGCTGAGTCGAAGATTGCGCCGCGCGCGGCTGAACTCGATCGCTCCGGCAATTTCCCGTGGGACAATGTTCGCGACATCAACGCGCTGGGCCTGAACATGATGTTCGTGCCCGAGGCCTACGGTGGGATGCAATTGTCCTACCTCTGCTACCTCGCCTGCGTGCGCGAGATTTCGAAAGCCTGCGCGGCGACCGGCATCGTCTGGGCGACGAATTT
>JAYSPJ010000423.1:0-2811 GCA_043722155.1 Bradyrhizobium sp. | reverse complement strand
GGAGCCCGCGCCGCCGGAAAGGGTGTCGGCGCCGCCGATCGACACCAGGGTGTCGTTCCCAAGACCGCCGCTCAGGGACGATGAGACGCCATTGGCCCTCATCACATTGTTCAATTCGTTGCCCGTGCCGATCTGCTTCGTTGTTCCGGTGAGGGTGAGGTTTTCGACCTGCGAGGCCAGGGTATGCTCGGAGACCGACGCGCGCACCGTGTCGACACCGCCCTTCGAGGCCTCGACGATCACGTCCTTGGCGTTGTCGACGATATAGATGTCATCGCCGGCTCCGCCGGTCATGGTGTCGGCGCCCCCCTTTCCGTCGATGACGTCAGAGCCGGCCGTCCCCGCCAGCTTTTCGTTGACGCCCGTGCCGACCACGGTCGCCACCAGCAGCGTTGTGCTGGCCGGCGCAATGGCGGCCGCCGAAGCGCCGCTGTCCGAGGGCGGCGGGGGCGCTGCATGCAGCGCCTGCCACCCGGTAAGGATCGCTGTGTTGCCCACCGCCTGAAGCACAAGCGTCGTGTTGTCGTGGGCGTTCAGGCCCACGTTGTCCTTGGCGATGGTGAAGGCTGACGCCTGATTGTGATCCAGAACGCCATTGGTGATCTTGGACATATAGACCCACGAGGTCATGTCCTTATAGCCCTGGACCAGGTTGCCCTCGATCTTCACGTTGGACGCATCGGCGACGTAGATGCCGTTGTACATGCCGCCGACCACGGCATTGCCGGTGATCGTCACGTTCTTGTATTCCAGCATCTTCTCATTGCCCATGAAGATGCCCTGCATGATGCTGCCGGCGCCGCGGGTGATGATGTTGTCGGTCACCACAATGTCATGCGCCGACACGGTGGTTCCAGTCGTCCAGAACTGGATCGCGTCAGGGTGGTCACCGGCCTTGGGCGAGAAATCGGTGAAGGTGTTGCCGGTGATGGTGATATTCGAGGTCCCGCCACCATGCATGCCGTCGGACTGGATGTTGTGCAGCTTGTTGCCGGAGAGCAGCACCGTGTCGCTGTTGATGTAGCTGATGCCGGTTCCGATGTTGTGGATGTCGGAGTTGGTCACGCTGACGTTCTTGCTGTCGCGGATCAGCATGGCATTGCCATCGACGGTCGCCGAGGCGTGGATGTTCAGGTGGTCAAAATGGATATTGGTGTCCGAACCCAGCGTCACGGCGTACGCGCCCTGCGCTTTAGGCGTCAGCTCAAGGTGGTCGAACGTCAGATTGGAGCAGTTCGTCAAGGTGAGCCCGGCGATCACGGCGGGGTGGCCGGGGTCCTGCGAGGTGATCGTCACCATGCCGCTCGGGTTCATGCCGGCGAGACTCACGGAAGTGTAGGTTCCCGCCGTAAGCAGGATCGTGTCGCCCGGCTGCGCCGCCTTCACTGCGGACCAGAGACCATCAGACGTACTGACTGTCGTAATCAAGGCGTCACTCCAGTATCAACTCGCTCCCCCTCGCCACAATGGCTTAACGGAGCGGAACAACTTGAGTGCCATATTTACGTATGCAGAATTTCTAGACCCATAACAGAGGGGGTTAATGTTTTTCAATATTTCGATTTGGTCATTAATACTTGTTGTTAAGCTAAATACCGCGTTGACCATTCCACGGAATCTTTCGCTCCGGACTGGCGACCTGAGCAGCACGCGATCCGCCGGTGGCCAGCGGAAGGCTTTGGGTCTTGCCCCTATTCTTCGATCTTTAAGGTCTCTGATCTAATCGCACGAGGCGCGTGGACGAGCGCGCGCACGGCCTCTGGGAGATCAGCAGCGTGACTTCAGGACGGTCGGGCGGCCCTGGCAAAGACGCGGCCTCGCGCGGCAAGGCCCGACATCCCCGGCTGTCCGTCGTCGCGCCCTGCTACAATGAGCAGGACACCCTGCCCGCCTTCATGGACCGCATGCAGGCCGCCTGCGAAGCCGCGGTCGGCAGCGCCTACGAGATCATCCTGATCAATGACGGCTCGCGCGATGACACCTGGAAGATCATCCAGGCGTTCGCGGCCTCTCGGCCCCGGGTGGTCGGTATCAACCTGGCGCGCAATCACGGCCACCAGCTGGCGGTCAGCGCGGGCCTGAAGCTTACCCGCGGCGACTGGGTGCTGGTGATCGACGCCGACCTGCAGGACCCGCCCGAGCTGCTCACCGAAATGATGCGCACGGCGGCCGACGGTTTCGATGTCGTCTATGGCCGGCGGAGAACCCGCGCCAGCGAGAGCCGCTTCAAGCTGGCCACCGCCAGCCTGTTCTATCGCCTGCTGGGCTCGGTCTCGGATGTGGATATCCCACAGGATGTCGGCGACTTCCGGCTGATCTCGCGGCGGATCGCCGAGCGGCTGAACGCCATGCCCGAGCAGGACCGGTTCATTCGCGGCATGGTGGCCTGGCTGGGCGGGCGTCAGACCGAGATCCTCTATGATCGCGATGCGCGCTACGCCGGCGAGACCAAATATACGCTCAGCAAGATGCTTCGCCTGGCGGTCGCCGGGCTCACGGGGTTTTCCACCGCGCCGCTGAATTTCGCGGTCGTCCTGGCCCTGGCCGGAACGCTGATCGGCGTGGCGATCTTTCTCTATGCGTTTGTCGGCTATTTCTTCGGCCGCGCCGCGCCGGGCTGGACCAGCCTGGCGCTGATCAGCGTGTTTTTCGGCGTCGGCCAGCTCGGCTGCCTGGCCATCGTCGGTGCGTACCTCGGGCGCGTCTATATGCAGGTCAAGGGTCGCCCGCTCTACCTCATCGACGAGATCGTCGCCTCGCGGGACCTGGCCGCACCGGCCGATCCCACGAAAACGCCCGCCTGACGGTTAC
>JAYSPJ010000422.1:0-3155 GCA_043722155.1 Bradyrhizobium sp. | reverse complement strand
CAGCGAGAAATCGCGGCTGGAATTGAGGATCTGCGAATAGGAGGTGCGAAGCATGGCTTCGCCCATTTCCTTCACGATCGAGCTCAGGCGGTGCTGGACCACGGATCGCGTGATGGGATCGATCTTGCTGGACATGGACGCCTGTTGGCAAAAAGTGGCAGGATGATCAAGTGACCGCTCAGGCCGACGCCGCCACCTCGGCGATGGCTTCCGAGGCCGCGGTAACGATGGCGTCGATATCCCGATCCGTCATCGGCGTCGACAGTGCCATCAATCCGTAGCCCGCCGCCAGCACGCCCCGATTGAGCAATCCGCGATGGAAGACCGCCAGTCGCTGCGCTTCCTGCTCGCTCGGATAGGCGCTCCGGTAGTCGCGGACCGCGCGATCCGCAAAATGAATTTTCAGCAGCGATCCGAGCCCGACGGTGCGGCCGGCTACGCCGTGGCGGCGGAACGCGTCGTCGATGCCGCCGCGGACCGCCGCTCCGATGGCGTCGAGCCGCACGAAGGCGGCGTCATCGAGCAACTCCATCGCCGCGATTCCTGCACGCATCGTCACCGGATTGGCCGAAAAAGTCCCGCCATGCGGCAGCGCCGGCTTGCCGGGAGTGGGATCGAACACCGCCATGAACTCCTTCTTGCCGCCGACTGCGCCGACCGGAAAGCCGCCGCCCATGATCTTGCCGAGCGTGGTGAGATCAGGGTCGATGTCCCACAGGCCCTGCGCGCCGCGATAGCCGAGACGGAAGGTAATGACCTCGTCGAAGATCAGCAGCGCCCCGACCTCTGATGTGACCGCGCGCAGCGCGTCGAGATAGGCCTTGTCGGCCGGCGCCAGTCCGGCGCGGTTCGGCATCGGATCGACCAGCACACAGGCGAGCTCCGCGCCGTGCTCGCGGATCAGGCTGACGGCAGCCTCGGCATCGTTGAAGGGAATGGTGATGACATCGGCCAGCACATTGTCCGGCGTGCCCCTGGCATAGGCGACCGAGACCGGGGCATTGCGGCCCCAGGCTTCCGGCACAGGGTCCAGGCTGACTTCGGCGTAGTCGTAGGAGCCGTGATAGGCACCCTCGCACTTGGCGATCTTCGGCCGGCCGGTAAAGGCGCGCGCGGCCTTCAGCGCCATCATCACGGCCTCGGTGCCGGAATTGGTGAACCGCACCTGCTCCACCGCCGGCAACCGTGCCACCAGCAATTCCGCGAGATCGATCTCGGACTCCGTCGGCAACCCGAACGCCGATCCCAGCGCGAGCTGCTTCGTCGCCGCCGCCACCAGCGCCGGATGGGCGTGGCCATGGATCAGCGAGGTGAAATTGTTGATGCAATCGATATAGGCGTTGCCGTCGACATCGAACACCCGGCAGCCCTCGCCGCGCGCGGCGTAGATCGGATAGGGCTTCATGAACACGGTGGTGCGCGTATTGCCGCCGGGCAGGCTGGACAGAGCGCGGGTGTAGAGGTGTTGGGAGTTGGAGCTCTTATCCGGATACATGCGCGGCTCTCACCAGGTCTCGGCACGAACAAGCGATGCCGACGACCCGGCCGCTCTTCGCCCGGGCAGCACATAACAAAAAAAATCCTTCCAAGCCTATGGCTTGGAAGGATTAATTTGGTTGCGGGGATAGGATTTGAACCTATGACCTTCAGGTTATGAGCCTGACGAGCTACCGGGCTGCTCCACCCCGCGATAAACCGTTGCGCGCCTTCAGGAAAACGATACCGAAACGAATCTGGCCCAACGCCCGGAGGCGCCGATCGATCTGGTCCGGAGGCTTCCTGAGAAGGCTGCCCTTGGCTGACGCCATCGGGTGCGAGCGGTATGTACCAACGTCAACCTGCTTTGGAAAGGCCCGGGTGCGATCTTTTGAGCTTTTTATGGCGCTGCAAACGCGCGTTTATTGCTCCAGATCGGCGCGGCGAGACCACTCTTGCCAGAAACTTCCCAAAAGCCCAGCTTCCGGCTAGGGAACCCGAAGGAAACGCCATGGACCAGCCTCTGAAAAGCCCCGGGCAAAGCGCCCTGGAGGACGCCTTTCACCGCCTGTTCGAACTGACCCGGACCGCGCCTGCGCCGACCCTTGCCGAGCGTCTGGACCGGCTGGCGCGGCTGCGCGCGGCGATCTCCGACAACGAAGCCCGCTTCGAGCAGGCGATCTCGGCGGATTTCGGCCATCGCAGCACGATCGAGACCACGATCGCGGAAACCATGCTGGTGCTGGGCGAGATCAAGCACGCCGCCAAATCCCTGCAGAAATGGATGGCGCCACGGCGGGTGCCGACCTCGCTGCAGTTCTTCCCCGCCAAAAACCGGCTGATGCCGCAGCCGCTCGGGGTGGTCGGCATCATCGCGCCCTGGAATTATCCGCTGCAGCTGACGCTGGCGCCGGCGGTGGCCGCATTGGCCGCCGGCAATCGGGTTATGATCAAGCCGAGCGAACTGGTGCCGCGGTTCTCCGCGCTGCTGCAAGAAGTGATTGCCGCGAAATTCGACGCCGACGAAATGATGGTGACCGGCATCGAGGACGATATCTCCAGGGCGTTCGCCTCGCTTCCGTTCGACCATCTGATCTTCACCGGATCGACCCGGGTCGGTCGGCTGGTCGCAGAAGCGGCGGGACGCAATCTTACGCCGGTCACGCTCGAACTCGGCGGGAAATCGCCCGCCATCGTCGACCGCTCCGCCGATATCGCCGAGGCCGCCGAGCGCATCGCCTACGGCAAACTGCTCAACGCCGGCCAGACCTGCATCGCGCCCGATTATGCGCTGGTGCCGGAAGCTTCCGTGCACGATTTCGCCGACAAGGTGCAGGCCAGCATGCGGCAGATGTTCGGCACCGATCCTGATAACAAGGACTACACCTCGATCGTATCGGACCGGCATTACGCCAGACTCGAAGGCCTGATGGCGGACGCCGCCGCCAAGGGCGCGACGATCATGCAAGTGGCAAAACCCGACGATCCCGCCTGGAAATCCAAGCGCAAGTTTCCGCCGACCATCGTGGTCGGCGTAACGCCCGAGATGGCCATCATGCAGGAGGAGATCTTCGGCCCGCTGCTGCCGGTCATGGGCTACAAGACCGCCTCAGAGCCCGTTGCCTATATCAACGGCCACGACCGGCCGCTGGCGCTGTACTGGTTCGGCAAGGACGATG
>JAYSPJ010000421.1:0-17308 GCA_043722155.1 Bradyrhizobium sp. | reverse complement strand
ACAGCGATTGCCGCCCGTCCGCGCCGACCACGAGGCGCGCCGTCAGGGACTTGCCGTCGCGCGTATGGATGGCGACTTCGGCGTCATCAGGGCTGATGGTCACAGCCTCATCGTCGAACCGCGTCAGACCGGAAAGCCCGGCGGCGCGTTGTTCCAGCGCCTCCATCAGCGCGCGGTTCTCGATGTTGTAACCGAACACGTCGAGACCGATTTCGTCGCAGCAGAACCGGACTTCGGGCGCCCGGATCAGGCGGCCGGTATCGTCGACCAGCCGCATGACACGCAATGCCGCCGCCTGATCCCTGCAGCGCGGCCAGACCTCCAGTCGCTCCAGCAGATCGACGGAGTTACCCAGCAGCGCCGTGGTGCGGTTGTCGGCATAGGGTAAGCGGCGGGCGACGAGCGCCGTGCGCGCGCCGGTCTCCGCCAGGGCGACCGCCGCCGCGAGTCCCGCGGGGCCGCCGCCGATCACGACGACGTCATAGGTACCGGATCCATCATTCATGTCGGGACAATTGACGTTCCCGGCGGCATTTTCAAGTCTGCGTCACATGGTCAGATGTTCCCGGCGGTTTGCGCGGCCGAACGTCGCAAGCGCCGGTGTGCAAATCGCGGCGATTCCTGATAGCAGTGCGGACCGATGGATCAGTTGAACCAGCCAGTTTCTTCGCCGCAAGTATCGCCGGGAACGCGGGCGGCGGCATTTTTCGTGCATATCTTCACGGCAATGGGGGCGGGCATCGGCCTGATCGCGCTGCTGGAGGCGGTGCGCGAGCACTGGGCTGCGATGTTCGCATGGCTCGGGCTGGCGCTGGTGGTCGACGCACTCGATGGTCCGATCGCGCGGCGGTTCGATGTCGTGCGCCTGCAGCCGAACTGGTCGGGCGAGGTGCTCGATCTCGTGGTTGATTTTGTCACTTACGTTTTCGTGCCGGCCTATGCGATCACCGCAAGCGGCCTTTTGTTGCCGCTGGCGGCGCCGCTGCTGGGCGCGGGCATCGTCGTGTCCGGCGCGCTGTATTTCGCGGATCGCCGCATGAAAACCGACGACAATCATTTCCGCGGTTTTCCGGCGTTGTGGAATGCCGCGGCATTCTATCTGTTCCTGCTGCATCCGCGGCCGTGGCTGTCGAGCCTCATGATCGCGCTGCTGATCGTGCTGACATTCGTTCCCTTCAACGTCATGCATCCGCTCCGTGTCGTGCGGCTGCGCGGCCTGACGTTGTCGCTGATGGGCATCTGGGCGGTGCTTGCGATCATCGCGCTGGCCAGGGATTTCGACGTAAGCGCACCCGTAACCATCGGACTCTGTGCGGTCGCCGTCTATATCGTGGCGAGCGACGCGGCGATCCGGCTCGTGAGGTCTTTCAAGGCATGATGGAATTATTGACCAGTCCGGAAGCATGGGCGGCGCTGTTGACGCTGACGGCGCTGGAAATCGTGCTCGGCATCGACAACGTCATTTTCCTGTCGGTCATCGTCTCGCGCCTTCCCGAGCCGCAGGCGAAACATGCGCGGCAAATAGGGCTGGCGCTGGCGCTGGTGTTCCGCATCATGCTGCTCAGTGTTCTGGTGTGGCTGATTGGTTTGACGCAGACCGTCATCACCGTGAGGGATATCGGATTTTCATGGCGCGATATCATCCTGATCGGCGGCGGGCTGTTCCTGATTGCGAAGGCAACCCACGAAATTCATGCCGAAATGGAGGCGCGCGACGCAGATGGCGATGCCGCGCCGGCGCCGGGCGCGTTCTTCTGGGTGATCGTCCAGATCATCATCATCGATCTGGTATTCTCGCTGGATTCGATCATTACCGCGATCGGCATGGCGCAGGATCTCGAGATCATGATCGCGGCGGTCATCATCGCCGTTATCGTCATGTATGTATCGGCAGTTCCGGTCACGAAGTTCGTGGCGGAGCATCCAACCACCAAAATGCTGGCGCTGGCGTTTCTGGTGCTGATCGGCCTCGCCCTGGTCGCCGACGGCTTCCAATTCCACATCCCGCGCGGCTACATCTACTTTGCGATCACGTTTTCGGCCGCGGTCGAATTCTTCAATGTTCTCGCCAGGCGCAACCGAAGCAAGGCCGGGACACAGGCCGTCAAGAAGCCCGTCAGCCAGCCCGGCGAATAGTCGCCGCCGCGCCGAGTTGACAACGCAGTCCCGATGGCTTTCGGTCGACCTCAAGGGAAGAATATGGAGAAGTTGATATGATCAAGGCCGTGCGCGTGCACAAAGTGGGGGGCCCGGAAGCCCTGGTTTATGAAGCCGTCGACGTGCCTGCGCCCGGACCCGGCGAGGTTCGCATCCGCCAGCATGCCATCGGTCTGAACTTCATCGACGTCTATTATCGCACCGGTCTCTACAAGGCGCCGGCGCTGCCGTTCATCGCCGGCAATGAAGCCGCCGGCGAGGTGCTGGCGGTTGGGCCGGGCGTGACCAATTTTCATCCCGGCGACCGGGTCGCCTATTATTTCAATCTCGGCGGCTACGCCACCGAACGGAACATTCCCTGGGACAAGCTGGTGAAGCTGCCCGACCACATCACCTACGAGCAGGGCGCCGTCCTGATGCTCAAGGGACTGACGGTCTGGTACCTGCTGCACAAGACGTTCAAGGTGGAGCCGCACCATCGGGTGCTGATTCATGCCGCGGCGGGCGGCATCGGCCTGCTGGCGTGCCAGTGGGCGAGAGCGATGGGCGCGCATGTCATCGGCACCGTCGGCACCAAGGCGAAGGCCGATCTCGCGCTCGCCAACGGCTGCGATCACGTCATCCTCTACAACGAGGAGGATTTCGTCGCCCGGGTGAAGCAGATCAGCCGCAACGAGCTCTGCGACGTCGTCTATGATGGCGTCGGCAAGACCACATTTCCGGGTTCGCTGTCCTGCCTGAAACCGCGCGGGTTGTTCGTGAGTTTTGGTAACGCGTCAGGCCCGGCGCCGCCGTTCTCGATTGCCGAACTCAACAATCACGGCTCGCTGTTTGCAACCCGTCCGAAACTCAACGACTACATCGCCACGCGTTCGGATCTGCTCGAAGGCGCCGACACCCTGTTCTCGGCCGTCATCAACGGCAAGCTGCACGTGCCGATCAACCACGCTTATGCGCTGAAGGATGCGGCCAGGGCGCATACCGATCTGGAGAGCCGGGCCACCACCGGCGCCTCGATCCTGAAGCCGTAGAACCACGTCATTCCGGGGCGATGCGAAAGCATCGAACCCGGAATCTCGAGATTCCGGGTCTGGTGCTAACGCACCATCCCGGAATGACCAAGACGTCATGCTACGCCACCCGCCTTGCCGCGCCCATCCGCGTCAGGATCGCATCGAGGCCGTCGATCATCTCGGAAGCCTCTTCCCGCGTGACATTGAGCGCCGGCATGAAGCGCAGCGCGTCCGGCTGCGGCGAGTTCAGCAGCATTCCGTCTGCCAGCGCCTGTGCGACGATCGAGGCGCCGATCGGGTGCTTGAGATCGAGCGCGAGCAACAGCCCGCGGCCGCGAACGTCGCCGAGGCCATGCCGCGCCGAAATTCGCTGCAGCTCGCTTTCCAGAAACAGTCCGGTATCGACAACCGATTTCAAGAACCCCGGCTTGCTGACCTCCGCCAGAACGGCAAGCCCGGCCGCGCACATCAGCGGATTGCCGTTGAAGGTGCCGCCCTGGTCGCCATGCTCGAAGCAGGAGGCCTTGTCCGTAGCCAGCAGGGCCGCCAGCGGCACGCCGCCGCCGATGCCCTTGCCGAGCGTCATGATGTCGGGCTCGATCCCGGCATGCTCGTAATGGAATAGTTTTCCGCTCCGCCCCATGCCGGTCTGGATCTCGTCGAAGATCAGCAACAGGCCGTGCGCCTCGGTCAGCGCGCGCAGGTCGCGCAGGAATTGATCCGTTGCCGGCCAGACGCCGGCTTCGCCCTGGATCGGCTCCAGCATGACGCCGACGGTTTTGTCAGAGATCAACCGCTTGACGGAGTCGAGATCGTTCAGCTTGGCCTTGGGAAAGCCGGATACCTTGGGCTCGAATAGCGGCTCAAAAGCTTTCTTGCCGGATGCCGACATCGTGGCCAGCGTGCGGCCGTGAAAGCCGCCCTCGAAGGTGATGATCTCGTAAGCGCCATTGCGATGCAGCGCGCCGTATTTGCGCGCGAGTTTGATCGCGCCTTCGTTGGCTTCCGCGCCCGAATTGGCGAAGAACACCTGGTCGAAACAGCTGTGATCGGTGAGCGCCTTTGCCAGCTCGAGGCTGGGGCCGTTGTAGAACGCCGGGCTCGGCGTCAACAGCAGTTTGGCTTGCGCGGCCAGCGCATCGGCAATGGCCGGCGGCGAATGGCCGAGGCAGTTGACCGCCCAGCCCTGGATGAAGTCGAGATAACGCTTGCCGCTGTCGTCCCACAGGAACGAGCCCTCGCCGCGCACGAAGACGGTCGGCGGCCGGGACGTGATTTCCATCAATGCGTCAAACGGATGCGTGGCAATGTTCATATCAGACTCCTGCAGGTTGGGATGATGTGGCGGGCCGAAACGCAAGAAGGCCGCACTTTGCGGGTGCGGCCTTCTCGAAAACGTTGCTGATCTAGTTGTTCAGCGTTGTCGTCGGACACGGCGCGACCCATCATCGTCGACAGAGCGACGACGGAAAGCTGCGCGGGTATTGGTCCGGTCTGGGATCATGGCGCAGGGCCATACAACCGAACGGCGCACGGTGTCAAGCGGCACATTCCGCATCAACATCCACGAGTTGTCTATAGTGCGTTCGCCGGGTCGACGGGAGATTCAGAACCCGGCGACGCTGCCGTGCAGATCGTATTGGTCCGATCGTTCGATCTTCGCGGTGACGATTTCACCCACGCGCAACGGGCGTCGGCTCGACACGTAAACCGCGCCGTCGATCTCGGGCGCGTCGGCCTTGGAGCGTCCCTTAGAGACGGTCGGGCCGACCTCGTCGATGATGACCTGCTGCCGTGTGCCGACCTTTTTCTTCAGCCGGCGGGCGGAAATCTTCTGCTGCCGCGCCATCAGCGCATTCCAGCGCTCCTGCTTGATTTCCTGCGGCACGTGATTGCCGAGCGCGTTCGACGTGGCGCCCGCGACCGGCTCGTATTTGAAGCAACCGGCGCGATCGATCTCGGCCTCTTCGAGCCAGTCGAGCAAATAGGCAAAGTCGGAATCGGTCTCGCCGGGGAAGCCGACGATGAAGGTGGAGCGCAACGTCAGCTCGGGACACTGCTCGCGCCACTTCTTGATCCGCGCCAGCGTCTTGTCCTGCGCGGCGGGGCGCTTCATGGCTTTCAGGACGTCCGGGCTGGCGTGCTGGAAGGGAATGTCGAGGTAAGGCAGCACTTTGCCTTCTGTCATCAGGCCGATGACTTCATCGACATGCGGGTAGGGATAGACATATTGCAGCCGGACCCAGGCGCCGAGTTCGCCGAGCTCCTTTGCAAGGTCGAAAAATCTGGCGCGGACCTGGCGGTCTTTCCAGGGGCTGTCGGCATATTTGATGTCGACGCCGTAGGCCGAGGTGTCCTGCGAAATGACCAGCAATTCCTTGACGCCGGCCGTGACCAGTTTTTCGGCCTCGCGCAGCACGTCGCCCGCCGGCCGCGATACCAGATCGCCGCGCAATTTCGGGATGATGCAGAAGCTGCAGCGGTTGTTGCAGCCTTCGGAAATCTTCAGGTAAGCGTAGTGCCGCGGCGTCAGCTTGATGCCCTGCGGCGGCACCAGATCGAGGTGCGGATTGTGTACCGGCGGCAGCGCGCGGTGCACGGCGTCGAGCACGCTTTCATATTGCTGCGGCCCGGTAATCGACAGCACGCCGGGGTAGGCGGCCTCGATCTGCTCGGGCTCCGCCCCCATGCAGCCGGTGACGATCACCTTGCCGTTCTCGGCCATGGCTTGGCCGATGGCGCCAAGCGATTCCTGCTTGGCGCTGTCGAGGAAACCGCAGGTGTTGACAATGACCAGATCGGCGCCGTCATGCTTGCGCGCCAGCTCATAGCCTTCCGCGCGCAGCCGGGTGATGATCCGCTCGGAATCCACCAGCGCCTTGGGGCATCCCAAGGAAACAAAGCTGACTTTGGGCGCGGCGGCCTGGTTCATGTCTGATCTGCCTGATTGATGGGCAGGAGCTAGTCCCAATTGCCCTTAATTACAAGACTTTGAGCCGGCATCGGGCGTGGTAAGAGATGTTTTGCCGGAATGCGAGTGATCGATGGGCTCCGAGACGTCTCCCAAAATCGTCATAGTCGACGAAAGCCCGATCCGCGCAGCCATCCTCGAGGAGGGGCTGCGGGAGGCGGGCTTTACCGGCGTCACGCACATCCGCGAGATGCACAATCTGCTGGCCCGGATCTATGCGCTGGACCCCGACGTCATCCTGATCGACCTGGAAAATCCCAGCCGCGACGTTCTGGAACAGATGTTCCAGGTCAGCCGCGCGGTGCGCCGGCCGATCGCGATGTTCGTCGACCAGAGTGACTCCGCCTCGATCCAGGCCTCGGTCGATGCCGGCGTCTCCGCCTATATCGTCGATGGCCTGAAGAAGGAGCGCATCAAGCCGATCCTCGACCTCTGCATCTCGCGCTTCAACGCCTTCTCCAAGCTGCAGGACGAACTCGATCGCGCCAAGTCCGCGCTCGAGGATCGCAAGGTGATCGACCGCGCCAAGGGTATCCTGATGAAACTGAAGGGTCTCACCGAAGACGAGGCCTATGTGCTGCTGCGCTCCACCGCGATGCGCGAGAAAAAGAAAATCGGCGAGATCGCGCAATCGATCCTGACCGCTTCGGAGTTGCTGAAATGACCAAAGCGCTGCGCATAGGCTTCATTCCGCTGGTCGACGCCGCGTCCCTGATCGTCGCCGTCGACAAGGGGCTTTGCGCGGCCGAAGGGCTCGATGTCACGCTGGTCCGCGAAGTGTCGTGGTCCAACGTCCGCGACAAGCTCAATATCGGCCTGTTCGACGCCGCCCATCTGCTGGCGCCGGTCGCGATCGCCTCCAGCCTCGGGCTCGGACACGTCAAGGTGCCGATCGTGGCCCCGTTCAATCTCGGTCTCAACGGCAATGCCATCACAGTATCGCCGGCGCTGCATGCGGCGATCATGGGCGATTTGGAAGGCGATCCGTTCGACCCGATGGCGACGGCGCTGGCGCTGGCCCGCGTGGTCGCGGCGCGGCGCAGAAGCGGCGCCGAACCGCTGACCTTCGGCATGACGTTTCCGTTCTCGACCCACAATTATCAGCTGCGGTTCTGGATGGCCGCCGGCGGCGTCGATCCCGACGAGGACGTTCGCCTGGTGGTGTTGCCGCCGCCCTATATGGTGGACAGTCTCGCCAACGGTCATGTCGACGCCTTCTGCGTCGGCGCACCCTGGAATTCCGTGGCGGTCGACCTCGGTGTCGGCCACATCCTGCATTTCGTCGCCGACATTCTGGTCCGCGCGGTGGAGAAGGTGCTGGCGGTCAGGCAGGACTGGTCGGAGAAAAACCCGGACGTGCTGGCCGCCCTGATCCGGGCGCATAATCGCGCCGCCGAATTCATCGAGCAGCCGCAGAACCGCGCCGAGGCGGCGCGCATCCTCAGCGCACCCGAGCGTATCGGTGTCGATGCCGAGGTGATCCAGCGAACGCTCGATGGCCGCCTCAAGATTTCCCCTGACGGAACCATGCGCGAAAGCGGGCGCTATCTGCTGGTGGGGCGGCAGGGCGCGGCGCGGCCCGATCCCGCGCAGGCCGCCTGGCTCTACGCGCAGATGGTGCGCTGGGGGCAGACCTCGGTCAGCCCGGAGGCGCTGAAAGTCGTCATGGCGGTGTTCCGGCCGGACCTGTACGACGCAGCGCTGGGGCGCGAGGCGAAGCCCGCCGATGCCTCCGACGCGATCGGCGCGTTCGCCGGACCGGCGTTCGACGCCAACGACATTGCCGGCCATCTGGCGGCGTTCAAGATCGGGCGCCAGAATCGCTGAGGCGGTCCATGGAGCGATGTTGGGCACCCCGACCGTCTAATAATTAGGCGGTCTGCTTGAAATCAGCGGTGGCGCCGGCCGCTGGTTCCCGTTCTGAAATATAACCAATTGAAAATAATAACAATTTTATCGGAATCAGGGTGGCACGCAACTTGAATGTTGCAGTGCAGCCAGCCGTCGCAGATGCCCGCTGGCCTACGTCCAGGATGGATTTCCGCAGCAACGAAGCTGGTCGGGCCGGTTCGTATGACATGAACGCGGTCGCATTCCTTTTCCGTTGAAGCCACCCGTCGTGGCCGCAGGAGCTTCGTCGCGCCCATGAAAATCGAAACGCTCTCAGTCGACTTTACCGACGAGCAGAAACGCTACCTCGAAGGATTCACGACAGGCCTGCAGATCAGCCGGGTCGGGCGCGGTCTCGGTGGCGCCGCGGCGGTCAAGGGCAGCCCTGAGCCGGTTGGACCTGACGCGATGCATTTCAAGGCCCAGGACAGGGTCACCGCGGCAGGCAAGAAACTCGCCGACCAGGAAAAGTTCAAGCGCGAAGAGCATCCGTTCGACGCCTATCCGCGGCTGAAGGAGCAGGCGCGCACCAACGCGCCGCCGTCGCCGGCGGATAATTTCCGCTGGCGTTATTACGGCCTGTTCTATGTTGCTCCGGCGCAAGACTCGTACATGTGCCGGTTGCGGATCCCTAACGGCATCATGAAGCACTGGCAGTTTTCGGGGCTTGCTGACCTGATCGAACCATTATGCGGTCCGTTCAGCAACGTGACCACCCGCGCCAACCTGCAGGTGCGTGAGATTCCGCCGAAGCATACAGTGGCGCTGATCGAGGGCATTCAGGACCTCGGTCTGTGCTCGCGTGGTTCCGGCGCTGACAACATCAGAAACGTCACGGGGACGCCGACCGCGGGCATCGATCCGCAGGAACTGCTGGACACCCGCGAATATGCCCACGAGTGGCACTATCACATCTTCAACGACCGCTCGCTGACGGGCCTGCCGCGCAAGTTCAATGTCGCGTTCGATGGCGCCGGCAAGATCGCCGTGCTCGAAGACACCAACGACATCGCGTTCGCGGCGGTTGAGGTGAAAGACGGTTTTGGCGTCGAGCCCGGCATCTGGTTTCGGCTGGGGATCGGCGGCATCACCGGCCACAAGGATTTTGCCAGGGAGACCGGGATCATCGTCAAGCCGGCGGACGCCACCAAAGTGGCCGACGCCATCGTCCGCGTGTTCATTGATCTCGGTGACCGCACCAATCGGCTCAAGGCGCGCCTGAAGTATGTCATCGACGGGATGGGGATGGAGAAGTTCCTGGTGCTGGTCGAGGAAAAACTCGGGCACGCCTTCACCCGCGTGGCGCCAGAAGCGCTCGCGCCACGCCCGGCCTTCGACCGCACGGCGCATATCGGCGTCCACAAGCAGAAACAGGATCCGTTGAACTGGATCGGCGTCGCGCTGCCTTTGGGCAAAGTGACCTGCGAACAGATGCGCGGCCTCGCCAGGATCGCGCAAGACCTCGGCGATGGCGACATTCGCCTCACGGTATGGCAGAACCTGCTGATATCGGGCGTGTCCGACGACAAGGTGGCATTGGCCACGGCCGCGATCGAGGCGATCGGCCTTGCGATCAAAACCTCGGAAATCCGCGCCGGGCTGATTGCATGCACTGGTCGCGCCGGCTGCAAGTTCGGCAATGCCGACACCAAGCGCACCGCCGCCCGGCTCGCGGACTGGTGCGACCCGCGCGTACCGATCGAGACGCCGATCAACATCCATCTCACCGGCTGCCACCATTCCTGCGCGCAGCATTACATCAGCGACATCGGCATGATCGGTGCGCGTATCGCGGTCGGCGATGGCGACGACACCGTCGATGGCTTCCATGTCTTCACCGGCGGCGGCTTCGGTCCCGAAGCCGATATCGGGCAGGAGGTGTTTCACGACGTCACGGCGGAGGATGCTCCTGTCTATATCGAGCGCTTGCTGAAAGCCTATGTCTCCAATCGCACCTCACCTGACGAGACGTTCTTGACATTCGCACGTCGCCACGATGGCGAGGCGCTGCGCAAATTGGCCGACGCCGAGGCTTCGACATGAACCAGATGACACCGCCCCCGAAGATCGAGATCATTCCCTCCAGCGCGCCGTTTTCCGATGCGCAGCGCTCCTGGCTGAACGGCTTCTTTGCCGGGCTGCTGACGCCGGATGGCGGACCGACGGCGCTGTCGGCGGAGCAGGGCGCCGCCATGTTGCAAGGCTCCGCAGACGATGGCGACGACGGCGAGGCGCCCTGGCACGACCAGACCATGCCGATCGCCGATCGCATGAAGCTGGCGGAAGGCCGGCCGCTGCGCCGGCGCATGATGGCGGCGATGGCGCAGCAGGATTGCGGCCAGTGCGGCTACAATTGTCACGACTACTCGGACGCGATCGCGAGCAAGGCGGAGGCGCGCCTCAATCTCTGCGTCCCCGGCGGCAAGGAAACCGCCCGGATGCTCAGGGCGCTGAATGAGGAACTGGAAAAGGCGTCGGCGGCCCCACCGGGTCCTGTGGCCGCAGCTGCCGGGGCGGCACCCGCGGTCACGGTCGAGCCCGGGCGTTCGCGTGACCATCCGGTCGCGGCCAGCTTCGTGTCGCGCCGCCTGCTCAACAAGGCCGGATCGAAAAAGGAAACCTGGCATATCGATTTCGACCTCTCTGGCGCCGGCCTCGACTATGTCGTCGGCGACTCCTTCGGCATCTTTGCCCGCAACGATCTTGGCCACGTCGACCAGATCATTGCCTTGCTGGGCGCGTCACACACCACCAAGGTCAGAGGCAAGACACTGCGCGAAGTGCTGACCGACGAGGTTTCGCTGGCGCCGGCGCCAGACAGCCTGTTCGAACTGTTGTCCTACATCACCGGCGGAGCGCAGCGCGAGAAGGCCCGCGCGCTGGCGCAGGGCGAGGATCCCGACGGTGATGCCGCGACGCTCGACGTGATGGCGGCGCTGCAGAAATTTTCTGGCGTGCGTCCGCATCCCGAAGCCTTCGTCGAGGCGCTGGAGCCGCTGCAGCCGCGGCTCTATTCGATTTCCTCGTCGCACAATGCGACGCCCGGCAAACTGTCGCTGACGGTGGATTGCGTGCGCTATGTGATCGGCAAGCGCAAACGCCTCGGCCTCGCCTCCACATTCCTGGCCGAGCGCATCAATCCCGGCGACGAGGTCAAGGTCTACGTGCAGAAGGCCCACGGCTTCGCGTTGCCGCAGGATCCGAAGGTGCCGATCATCATGATCGGGCCGGGTACCGGCGTCGCACCGTTCCGCGCCTTCCTGCTCGATCGCAAGGCGAGCGGCGCGCCCGGCAAGAACTGGCTGTTCTTCGGTCATCAGCGCAGCGATTGCGACTTCTTCTACGCCGACGAACTCAACGCCATGAAGACGTCGGGCCTGCTGACGCGGCTGTCGCTGGCGTGGTCTCGCGACGGCGACAAGAAGTTCTATGTGCAGGACCGCATGCGCGAACTCGGCCGCGAAGTGTGGACATGGCTGGCCGAGGGTGCCAATCTTTACATCTGCGGCGACGCCAAGCGGATGGCGAAGGATGTCGAGCGCGCGCTGGTCGATATCGTCGCGCAGTTCGGCGCGCGTTCGACCGACGAGGCGGTGCTGTTTGTCGCCGACCTCAAGAAGAAGGGCCGGTTCCAGCAGGACGTCTACTGACGGAATCCGGCAATCCGCGTCAAATTGCAGCGAATAAAATTCTCGCCGGAATCCCCGGCGGAGAATTTCAGGCTGCAACCGGACTCGGTTTTGGCGCCGACATCGCTATTTCGCCGGTGACCTTGCATCCGGCAGCGAACAGTCCTTCATTATGGTCGATGCTGCGTTGGAGATCGACCATGCGCGAACTACCGGCGGAAGCCCGCCTGCACCTTGACGCGCGCCAGCTTTCGGGACGGACCGGAAGCGGCTTCCATACCGCTGCGCTCTATGGCTCGCTGGCGCTGATCGCGGCGATCGTGTTCGGCACGCTGTCGGTTCACCCGTTCTGACATTACCGGACGGGAAAGCATCATCACGCCGGAATGCAACATGTCTGCCCCAATCCACGTCACGGTATTCAGATGCCATATATTTTACTTTGCATGGGGTTGTTTTCGAGATTTTTGATAGAGGCCTGCGGCAGGCGCGGCGCCGCAACCCATCATGCTCTGGCTCATCACCTGATCAAGCCCGCCAGCCGCGGCAAGGTCAGGCTGATCTCGGGGATGCAGATGATCAGCAGCAGCCCGGCAAACAGCGCCAGCATGTAAGGCACATAGGTGCGGAAGTGCTGCGCGACGCTGAGGTCGGCGAAGCGTAGCGCCATCAACAGTCCGACGCCCATCGGCGGCAGGAACAAGCCGATGCCGACGGCCGCGGTCTGCACGATATTGAAGTGGATGGGGTCGATGCCCATCGCTTCCGCAATCGGAAACACCACGGGGATCAGCACGACGGCCGCGGGCAGACCTTCCAGCAGCATGCCGAACAGGCAGCTCATCAAGGCTGTGCCGATCAGGAACAGCCAGGGATGCGCCTTCAGGGGTTCCAGCACCTGGCCCAGCAGTTGTGGCACCCCACTCACACCCATCAAATATTGAAACACCGAAGCGACCGCGAGCAGGAACACCACCGCCGCGGTCAGGATGGCACTGTCATAGGCGATCTTCGCCATCGCCCGCCACGACACGTTGCGATAGTAGAGTTTGGCGGCGAGGATAGCGTAGCCCGCAACCACAGCTCCGGCCTCGGTCGCGGTGATGATGCCGAGAATAAAACCGGCAAGGATCACGAACGGCACCACCATGGGCACCGCCGCATGGAGCGCGGCATGGCCGAGCCGCGCCAGACTCGGCCTTGTATCGACCGGCCAGTCGTTCTGCCGGGCGCGAATGTACACCACCGCCATCAGGCACAGCATGATCACCAGCGCCGGGACAAAACCGGCGACGAACAGCGCGACCGCCGAGGTGTTGGTGACCTGGGCGATCACGATCATGAAGATCGCCGGCGGCACCAGCATGCCCATCGCGGTGCCGGCGGCGATCAGGGAAGCAGAATCGCGCCGGTCGTAGCCGGCCTTTGTCAAAGGCGGCATCAGCGCCGAGCCGAGCGCAGAGACCTCGGCCATCTTCGAGCCGCAGATGTCGGAGAAGAAATACGCCACCACGATCACGGACATGCCGAGCCCGCCCTTGACCCAGCCGATCAAGGCGCGCGCCAGCTCCACCAGCGCGTGGCTCATGCCGCAGCGCTCCATCAGATTGCCGGCGAACACGAAGGCCGGAATGGCGAGCAGCACCCAGCTCTGCGATCCCGACACCAGCGCCGAGGACAGCTGCTGCATCGGGTAACCGCCGAGCCACAGCCCGGCGATCCCTGCGACGCCGAGCGCGAACACGATCGGCATCGAGAGCAGGATCAGCACGGCGAAGACGATGGCGACGGTCACTAGCAGCATCGAAAATTCCGCCTCAGTGCTGGGGCTCGCCTTGCGGCAGCGGGGAGATCATCATCACAAAGCCGTAGACGGCGATCAGGATGCCGCCGACCACCGAGGACGCGTAAAGCCAGGCGAGATTGATCTCCAGGCCGGGCGTGGTGAGGGTGCGGTTGAGCAGGCAGAGTTTCACGCCGTACCACGCCGCGAGCAGGCCGACGCCCGTGATCAGCGCGTGGTTGAACCGATGAATCCAGAGCTGCGCCGTCTCGGGCAGCCGGTGCACGAACACGGCCAGCGTGAAATGCGAGCGCGACTGGATGCCGATCGCAGCTCCGATCAGCGTCAGCCAGGCCAGCGACAGCTCTCCCACTTCCTCGACCCAGGTGAACGGCACCGGATCGACGTCGAGCCAGTCGGTGATGGCGCCGACGAAATAGCGCAGGATCACGCCGACCAAGAGGTTGACGATGGCAAGAATGATCAGCGCCGTGACCGTGAATTTCGGGACGGCTGAGAGGATACGCAGCATGCGCAGGGGAATTCCGAACCAAGGGAAAGGCGGGCGAGGATGGCCGGGGCCTGACGAAAACGCCAGGCTCCGGCCAGCGTTAACTCAGGCCTTGAAGGCCTCGATCTCGTCCCACAACGCGCCGTACTGGCCCTTGTAGGCCGGCCAGATCTTTTGCTGGGCCACTTTACGGAATTCCTCGACCTTGGCTTCCACCACGGTCATACCGAGCGGCTCCAGTTCCAACTTGGCCTTGGCAAAATTGTCGACCGATTCGGTCGCCTCCCGGATTTTTTCCTGCGCCGCACGCGACAGATCCATGATCAGCTTCTGCTGCTCGGGCGTCAGTCCGTTCCAGATGTCGAGATTCATCACGGCGTTGGTCGGACCGTAATTGTGATAGGTCATCGAAGCATATTTCGACACATCATAGATCTTCAGCGCCTTCATGTTGACGATCGGCAGGTCGCCGCCGTCGATCACGCCCTGTTTGGCGGCGGTGACAACCTCGCCCCACGCCATCGGGACGGCGCTGCCGCCGAGTCCGCTGATGGTGTCGCCGAATATCTTGGCCTGCTGCACCCGGATTTTCATGCCGCGCAGGTCTTTCGGTTCGACAATCGGCTTCTTCGCGGTCCAGAAATGGCGAAAGCCGTAGTCGAAATAGCAGAGGACCTTGAGCTTGTAGTTGTCCTCGATCTGCCTGGAGAGCTTGGCGCCGATCGCTCCGTTGAGCATGGCGTAGGCCGAGGCATAATCCTTCACCAGGTAGGGCACCAGCAACGCGCCCATTTCCGGAAACACGGTCGCGGCGGCACCGGCCGGGCTGCCCATCGCGATGCTGCCGGACTTGACCGCGTTCATGATCTCCAGCTCCTGCGGGATCAGGGTCTTGCCGAAGAACTGCATATCGAGCGCACCCTTGGATTGCGCGGTGACTTCCTTCGCCATCCAGTCGAACGCGACCGCGGCCGATTCCGGGATCGCGTTGATGTGGGCGAAGACGAGCTTTTTCGGCTGGGTTTGCGCGAATGCCGGCGCGCGACCGGTGGCGATAATGCCGGCCATGCCCGCGCCGACGCGCAGAAGCATGCGGCGGTTGAGTGAGGCACGGCTCGTGGGGGCTGACATGGGGCGTCCTCCAAAACTGGCTTCTCTTGTTGCGGACTGGCCATCCGCGAAGGGCGACCGGCCAGTCCAGCGGCAAGCTTACAGCATGGCAGCGACGTTGCCAGTGGGATTTTGAGGGGTTGTCCGCCGCTTAATTGACCTTGAACGGCACCACCCTAATCCCCGCGTCCTTCAGCGCCTGCCGCACCCCGCGCCCGATATCGACGGCGCCGGGCGTGTCGCCGTGAATGCATACGGTGTCGGTGCGCATTTTGATCACCTTGCCCGTGACGGAAACCACGGCGCCGTCCTGCACCATCCGCACCACGCGCTCGGCGATTTTCCCGAAGTCGTGCAACACCGCGCCGGGCTTGCGCCGCGACACCAGCGAACCGTCGTCTTCATAGGCGCGGTCGGCGAACACTTCGTGCACCATCGGCAGATTGGCGGCTTCGCCGGCCTGCACCAGCTTCGAATTGGCGAGCACCACGAAGACCAGATTGGGATCGACCGCCTTGATGGCGGAGGCGATGGCCTTCGCTGTCATGTCGTCCTCGCAGGCGACGTTCGACAGCGCGCCATGCGCCTTGACGTGCGTCACCTTGTGACCGGCCGCGGTCGCGATCGCCTGCAGCGCGCCGATCTGGTAGGCGACCAGGTTTTCGATCTCTGACGCCTTCATTCCGGGAAAGGGCCGCCGGCCAAACCCGTGAAGGTCGCGATATCCCGGATGCGCTCCGATGCTAACGCCGCGCGCCTTCGCGAGCTCCACCGTCCTGCGCATGATGTCGGCATCGCCGGCATGGAAACCGCAGGCGATGTTGACCGAGGTGGCCAGCTCGATCATGGCGGCGTCGTTGCCCATTTCCCAGGCGCCAAATCCTTCGCCGAGATCGCAATTCAGGTCGATGGTCGGCATGTCGTTGTCCCCTTGCATCAGTGGATATTCGGTCAATCCAGCGCCTGTGCGCCTGCCGCCGGAGCGTGCCATGTACCGGCGTCGACTGCGCTGACGGCGGCGCCGGCGACGTTAGCATCATGCAGCGCTTCGATGTTGAGATCAAAATTCCCGATCGGCCGGAGCCGGTCGGGCAGGGTGCGCAGCAATTCCGCGGATTTCTTAACCTCCGCCTGCGCCTCCGCCATGCTGACGGCCTTGAACCGGAAAGGCGTGCCCGCCGGTGTCTGCGCGAAGCGCCCGAGATCGGCCGAAATCACGGTGGCGATCTTGGGATAGCCGCCGCTGGTGCCCCGGTCCGGCATCAGCACGATGGGCGCCCCGCTGCCGGGCACCTGGATGCTGCCGTTCACCGTTCCGTCGGAGACGATGTTGTGGCCGTGCAGATGTTTGATCATGGGACCTTCGAGCCGGTAGCCCATGCGATCGCTGGTCGCCGATATCTTCCACTCGGATTCCAGAAACAGCTGCCTTTGGGCGTCGTCGAATTCGTCGTCCTGCGGGCCCATCACCACGCGGATCGGCGCGTCCGTCGCCGCGGGAAGGTCGATCCGCCGCTCCGCCGCGCCGCTGGCGGGCGCCGCCTGCAATTCGTCGCCGGCTTGCAGCGGGCGCGGATAGGGACTGCCGAGGCCCGCGCGGGCGTTGACCGCAAGACTGCCGAACATCGGCTCGCCCGCAATGCCGCCCTCGATCGCGAGGTAGCTGAAGGAACCGCCGCGCGCAAAGCCCAGCGTCAGCGTCTCGCCGCTGGCGAGCGTCATCGAGGTATTGAAGGCAGCGGGCCCCCCCGAAATATCGGCATTGCGCGAAGCGCCCGCCAGGGCGACGCGGACCGCACCGTCGCGCGCGGTGAAGGCGGCACCAAACGGACCGATTTCGACCGCCGCCGCCAATGGCGCGTTTCCCACCAGAACGTTCGCTGCCGCCAGCGCGAGCCGGTCCATCGCGCCGCTCGGCGTCAGACCGTAGCGCTGGGCGCCGTGCCGTCCGCCGTCCTGCACCGAACTCGCGGGGCCGATCGCTGAAATGACGAATTTCGTCATGCGGCGATCAATTCAGCGACGATCTCGCCATGTTCGGCGGCGCGATCCTGCTCGGCAAAGGTCTTGGCATCGATCGCGGCAAACGTGACCGCGTCGCCCGGTTCCAGCAGGAAGATCGGATCGCGATGCAGTTGATAGGTCCGGACCGGAGTGCGTCCCAGGAGATGCCAGCCGCTCGGTCCGGCCAGACACTGGACCCCAGTCTGCACGCCGCCGATCGAGACCGTACCGGCCGGCGTC
>JAYSPJ010000420.1:0-3297 GCA_043722155.1 Bradyrhizobium sp. | reverse complement strand
ATGCAGAAGCAGCCCGAACTGGTCTGGGGCATGATCGCCTCGATGTGGATCGGCAACCTGATGCTGCTGATCATCAACCTGCCGCTGGTCGGGATCTGGGTGAGGCTGTTGCGGGTGCCGTATCGCCTGATGTTCCCGTCGATCGTGATCTTCTGCTCGATCGGCATCTATTCGGTGAACAACGCGCCGATGGACGTGGTGCTGGCCGGCGTCTTCGGGCTGCTCGGCTATTGGCTGATCAAGCACGATTTCGAGCCGGCGCCACTGTTGCTCGGCATGGTGCTCGGACCCCTGATGGAAGAGAACCTGCGTCGCGCCCTGCTGATCTCGCGCGGTGACTGGACGGTATTCGCCACCCGGCCGCTTTCGGCGGTGCTGATGGCGATCGCGGCGTTCCTGCTGGTGCTGGCGGTACTGCCGTCGCTGCGCAAGAAGCGCGACGAGGTGTTCGTGGAGTCCGAGAGCTGACATGCGTCGGAGCGCCGCATCCCGAAGTCTAGTTTCGGGAGCGGCGCGGTGTAACTAGATGTTGACCGGTTCGCGCCGGCCTTTATCCAGCCGGTTTCTCTGGAGGACAATCAGATGAAGCTCTACAGTCGCCCCCTGTCGGCCGGTGGTCTGGCCGTGCTTGCCGGCCTCAGCGCGCTTCCCGCGCAAGCCCAGGCACCAGCCTATCCGACGCGCGCCATTACCATGATCGTGCCGTTCGCGGCCGGCGGTCCGACCGATGTCATCTCGCGCATCGTCACCGCGCATATGGCGCAGACGCTCGGCCAGAGCATCATCATCGAGAATGTGGTCGGCGCCGGCGGCACCACCGCCACCACGCGCGCCGCGCGCGCCGCCAATGACGGCTATACGCTGATTACCGGGCATATGGGCACCCATGCGGCGTCGGTGCCGCTGTACCCCAAGCTGGCCTACCATCCCGAAAAAGATTTCGAACCGGTCGCGCTGCTGGCCGGAACCCCGATCCTGATTTTGGCGCGCAAGGATTTCCCGCCCAAGGACCTCAAGGAATTCGTCACTTACGTGAAAGCCAATGTCGACAAGGTCAATGCGGCGCATGCCGGCGTCGGCTCGGTCTCGCACGTGTCGTGCGAGCTGCTGAATTCCGTCCTCGACGTCAAGCCGGTCGGCGTTCCCTTCAATGGCACGGGCCCGGCGATGAATGCGCTGGTCGGCGGTCAGGTCGACTATATGTGCGACCAGATCGTCAACGCGGTGCCGCAGATCAAGGGCGGCACCATCAAGGCCTATGCGATCGCGACCCCGGAGCGCAATCCGTCGCTGCCGGATGTTCTGACCACCAAAGAAGGCGGTCTGCCGGCCTTCCAGGCCCAGGCCTGGAACGCGATTTTCGCACCGAAGGGAACTCCGCCCGAGGTCGTCGCCAAGCTCAACGCGGCGGCGGTCAAGGCGCTCGACGATGAAAACGTCCGCAAGCGCCTGCTCGATCTCGGCAGCGTCATCCCGCCGGTGGCCGAACGCACGCCCGCCGCGCTGGCGGCGCTGGTGAAGAGCGAAATCGCCAAGTGGACGCCGGTGGTCAAGCCCGCAGCCAACTGATCTCTGCTCACGAAATCGGTAAGCGCCATGCCGAATTGCGCGGATACCGCGGCAAGCGGATGAATCATCACCCTTGAGGCCGTCGCGGGCGGTTGAGGGCGGGGACAGCAGCCCCCGCTGCCCTTGCCGTCAGCCGGGTGGAACCACATTTTCCGGGTATAATCGAGGTGAGGAGCCGAATCGCCGCTGTCGATTGGCCGTTCCGGCCGCTAAAACTCGTTTTTCCCCCAAGGTCCATAACGAACGCCATGAATCAGTACCACGACCTGCTCGAACGGATTCTCTCGGACGGCGCGGAGAAGCACGACCGTACCGGCACCGGGACGCTGTCGATCTTCGGCCACCAGATGCGCTTCAACCTGGCCGCCGGCTTTCCGATGCTGACCACCAAGAAGCTGCCGCTGAAATCGATCGTGCACGAATTGCTGTGGTTTCTCAAAGGCGAGACCAACATCAAATATCTCAAGGACAACGGGGTTTCGATCTGGGACGAGTGGGCCGACGCCAATGGCGATCTCGGCCCGGTCTATGGATCGCAGTGGCGGTCGTGGCCGGCGCCGGACGGCCGCCGCATCGACCAGATCGCCAACGTCATCGACATGATCCGGCGCAATCCGGATTCGCGGCGCCTGATCGTGACGGCGTGGAATCCGGCCGAAATCGACAAGATGGCACTGCCGCCGTGTCATTGCCTGTTTCAATTCTACGTCGCCAACGGCAAGCTGTCGTGCCAGCTCTACCAGCGTTCGGCCGACGTGTTTCTCGGCGTGCCCTTCAACATCGCCTCCTATGCGCTGCTGACGATGATGGTGGCGCAGGTGACGGGCCTGAAGTCCGGCGACTTCGTGCACTCGTTCGGCGACGTGCATCTCTATTCCAATCATCGCGAGCAGGCCCGGCTGCAGTTGACGCGCCCGACCCGGGCGCTGCCGACGATGAAGCTCAATCCCGATGTGAAGGACATCTTCGCCTTCCGCTATGAAGACTTCGTGCTCGAAGGCTACGACCCGCATCCGCACATCAAGGCCGAGGTCGCGGTGTGATCGCGACTGCCGGGGCTCTTCCTGAAATCAACTCCCGTCCGGAAGTCGTCCTCATCGTCGCGGTCGCCGAGAACGGCGTGATCGGTGCGGCCGGCGGGATCCCGTGGCGGCTGAAGTCCGACATGCAGCGCTTCAAGGCGATGACGCTGGGCAAGCCGGTGGTGATGGGACGCAAGACTTTTGTCTCGCTGCGCAAGCCGCTGCCTGGACGGACCAATATCGTCGTCACCCGCGACGCAAATTATCGCGCCGCCGGAGCGGTGGTGACGACATCGTTCGCCGCCGCCCGCGCGGTCGCGACAGGCGACGCGCTGCGGCGTTTAGCCACTGAGATCGCCGTGATCGGCGGCGCCGAAATCTACGCGCAATGGATTGATAGCGCCGGCCGTCTGGAAATTACCGAGGTTCACGCCCGGCCCGACGGCGATACCCGGTTTCCCGCCATCGATCCTGCTGCCTGGGAAGAGGTCGCGCGGGTCCGGAATCCGGCCGGTCCGGACGACAGCGCCGACTATTCCTATGTGACATATCGCCGGCGAAAGCCGCATTAACTGCGTTCGGTGATGTTAACATTGACAATTACCGGCCCGGGCATAGCTCCTGCGAGCCAACAAGCCGCGTTGTAAGGGCCGGGTCGGTCCCCTATAAGGCCGTGCAGATATGGCGAGGCCGGGCGTCTTTGCCT
>JAYSPJ010000419.1:0-5989 GCA_043722155.1 Bradyrhizobium sp. | reverse complement strand
CTTAGCCAGAACCCCTGACGGTCGCAGTCAAACTTGTCGCCGGCGCAATTCGAAGTCGGCAGCATCAGTACCATTGTCGCGAGCGCCCTCAGAGAAACTGGCCTATCGAGGCTGTGTGCGGAATTGGCTCCTACTGGGCAAACTTTCTTAACTTACCATAGCTAGGTTTTAAAGAATCGCGGACCTTGTAATGCGTACCGCGAGACAACTGACTAAAACCCGCCGCCTCAACCCGGCGGGTTTTTCGTAGGACTCCGTTAACCATAGATGATGCAGAATTGCGTGCGATTCCTTCTATGGAGCGATCCTTTGGCGTCTTTCCCTACAGCCGACAAGGCACTAATGCGCAGATGCCGGCTTGCTCAATTGCACGGCCGCACGATCAACGAGCCCCTTGGATCCGGCGAAGTGAAAGGTTACGTCCAAAGCATTCGAGCAGATCTTTTTTCTTCACCAATGCATTGGGTCATAACGATTTCGTTGAAGGATACGAAACGCCCCAGGCCTGAAAACAACTCTCGTTATGTCCAGTGGCCAATCAGCGAACTCCACGCCTAGGAGTTCTCATGGCACAGGTCCTCGAAACCGTTGCAGCAACCATTGCCGCCGTTGCGGTATGGCATCTATAATGCAATTTCCGGGGGGCTGCATTTACGGAAATCTTAGGTTTTTGGCGTAACTCGGGCCCATGAACGAGAACCGAGTTGCTCTTCGAAAGCGCGTGCTGAAGGCTGGAACGATAGAGTTCGGTGGCGGCGGCATTAGCTGTATCGTGCGCAACGTCTCAGCAACTGGGGCGGCCCTCGAAGTCGTCAGTCCAGTAGGCATTCCTCACGAGTTCAAGCTCGTTATAGAGTCCGATCAGATTTACCGGTCCTGTCACGTCGTATGGCGCAAAGAAAAACGAATTGGCGTCACGTTCGATTAAGGACGCGTCAGTTGGCGTCCACCGTCCGGGGCGACCCGCACGCATGGTGATCGCGCCACTTATGGATCAAAGCAACCCGCCCCCGCATGATCCTTGAACAGCTCGGCGTCGCGGACATAGTCCCGAAGTTTATCCACTGATTTATGCCGGGACACGTCCATCATCTGGAGGATCGACGCGCCGTTGTCCGCCTTGACGAGGTTTGCAACGGACCTATCCGAAAGACGCTCCGCAGCCACGTACCGGCCTTGTCGATCCGCCGCCGTAGCATCGCACATCGGATTCAGGAGAGGGCCTATGGCGGTCTTTCCCGTTCGGCGCAACACCTGCTCGACCTGAAGACATAATCCAATCGATGGTGGGCTTTGTGACCCGCCACGCAGTGTAGATCGAACCCGGTCTCCGGTCGGTGTCTCCCAAAAACGGGAATATTTCAAATATCCGCTGGAGACTATCGGCGATTTCGCTCTGAGATTGTCCAGATTGGGAGTTTAGAGACGGAGCGTCGATCTGCAAAAACCCGCCATTGGCAGGGGTTTCTACGATTTTTGACGGCACAATCTCCAGTTGCCGGACTGGTTGGCTGGGGCGGGAGGATTCGAACCTCCGCATGGGGGAATCAAAATCCCCTGCCTTACCACTTGGCGACGCCCCAAAAGCCGGTCTGGAAAGCGGCGGGACCGGCTCGCCGCGCATTCCTCTGGCAACGCCGGTCTATAGAGGGAGGTGAGCGATTTCAACAGACTATCCGCCGAATTTCCGCCTGAACCCGAGCTGGCGCGTCTTGCCCCCTGTATAAAGTAATCCATCAGGTGAACCGGGTGCATTTCGGCCCAAATCGCGTGGCCTCGCCGTTCCCAGCCCCACCGATTTCGCCCACCCAAGAGTTGAGAGAAGGCGGGTTTCGTGGGAAGACGGCAGCCCTCCGTTCCCGTCCTGATAACTGAGACACAGCCATGACCTACCGCGCGCCGATCAACGACATGCTGCTGGCCCTCAATCATGGCGCGGGCCTGCAGGCCGCCGTGAAAGCCGGCCATTACGGCGATTTCGACAGCGACATCGCCGCCGCCGTGCTGGAGGAGGCCGGGCGGTTTGCCTCCGACGTGCTGGCGCCGCTCAACCGCGTCGGCGACGAGCACGGCATCAAGCTCAGCGACGGCAAGGTCACCACCGCACCCGGCTGGCCCGATGCCTACCGGCGCTGGACGGCGGCGGGCTGGAACGCGGTGTCGGGTCCGGAAGCGTTCGGCGGCCAGGGCCTGCCGCTCGCGATCAATGCGGCCTGCACCGAAATCTGGAGCGCGTCGAACATCGCCTTCGGGCTCTGCCCGCTGCTGACGCTGAGCGCTATCGAGGCGCTCGACGCCCATGGCAGCGACGAACTGAAAAGAATCTATCTCGAAAAGCTGGTGTCCGGCGAGTGGACCGGCACCATGCAGCTCACCGAGCCGCAGGCGGGATCGGACGTCGGCGCGTTGCGCAGCCGCGCCGAAAAGGCCAGTGACGGCAGCTATCGCATCAAGGGCACCAAGATATTCATCACCTATGGCGATCACGACATGACCGATAACATCGTGCATTTCGTGCTGGCGCGATTGCCCGATGCGCCCGCCGGCACCAAGGGGATTTCGCTGTTCCTGATTCCAAAGTTCCTGGTCAACGCCGACGGCTCGCTCGGCGAGCGCAACGACATTTATCCCAGCGGCGTCGAGCACAAGCTCGGCATGCATGCCTCGCCGACCTGCACCATGACGATGGGCGATCACGGCGGCGCGATCGGCTACCTGATCGGCGAGGAAAACCGCGGCATGCTCTGCATGTTCACCATGATGAACCAGGCCCGGCTCGGCGTCGGCCTCGAGGGCGTCGGCATTGCCGACCGCGCCTACCAGCAGGCGCTGGCGTTCGCGCAGGAACGCCGCCAGGGCCGCGCCGTCGGCACGAAGGGCGATGGGCTGGACCCCATCATCGTGCATCCCGACGTCAAGCGGATGCTGATGCAGATGCGGGCGCTGACCGCCGCGGCGCGCACGATCTGCTACGCCACCGCCGTCGCACTCGACATCGCTACGCGCGCGACGGATGCAAAAGTGCGCGGCGACGCCGCGGCGCGCGGCGCGCTGCTGACGCCGATCGCCAAGGCGTTTTCCACCGACATCGGCAACGAGGTCTCCTCGCTCGGCGTGCAGATCCACGGCGGCATGGGATTCATCGAGGAAACCGGCGCCGCGCAACATTATCGCGATGCCCGCATCACCGCGATCTATGAGGGCACCAACGGCATCCAGTCGATCGATCTGGTGACGCGCAAGCTGGCGGCCAATGGCGGCGCGGCGGTGTGGGCCCTGCTCGGCGAACTCTCCGGCATCGTCAAGAAGGTCGAAGCCTCCAACGATCCGGCGTTCGGCAGCACGGGCGCAAAGCTGCGCGACGCGCTGGGCTCGCTGGAGCGCACCAGCCAATGGCTGCTGGAGCGCGTCACCTCGTCGCCGAACGAGGCGCTGGCGGGCGCCACGCCCTATCTGCGGCTGTTCGGCTCGACGCTCGGCGGCTGCATGCTGGCCGGCGAGGCGCTGGCCGCCCGCGACCTCGGCGAAGGCGCCGGCGATCCGCAGCGCTATGTCACGCTGGCGCGGTTCTTTGCCGAGAACATCACGGTGCAGGCGGGATCGCTGGAGCGCACGGTGATGGACAGCGCCGAGGCCGTGAACGGCGCGGACGCGGTGCTGCTGGGGTAGCAATGTAGGGTGGGCAAAGGCGCCCTTTGCGCCGTGCCCACCATCCTTCTCGCAGCGTGTCGGTGGGCACGGCGCGGAGAACGCGCCTTTGCCCACCCTACGGTCTAACAAAGTCATTGCGAGCCAACGGGTCGGCGCATAGCGCCGCCCGATGACAGGCTCCGCGAAGCAATCCATTTCGCAGCGGTGCCGGTAGGATGGATTGCTTCGTCGCAAACGCTCCTCGCAATGACGTTGTGAGAGTCTTGACCATCCCAATCAGCGGATACACGTCTGCCTTCCCGCGGCACGATTTGCCCGAGGTTTTCATTTCGTTGTCCCTCGAAAATGAGGGAGCAGGGAATGCCGGATGCGCGCTGCACCCGCGGTCTCGTGTGCAAAGTTGTGCAAAGGAAACGCACACGAGCATACAGGGCAGCGGAGAACATCCGACATTCCCTGCGCAATGGCTTGACGGCTTATATCGCGCTCACCCCGGGGTATCGGGCTTTCTTGCCCCCGTCGCCTCACGGAAACTGGCACCTCGGCCCGGTCGGGCCTTCAGCACCTCCGCAAGACTTGACGCCGACCACTGAGGCGTCGGATCCACACGACTTTGCCGTACGCTTCGGCATCGTACGTCCTGCGCGCCGTTGTCCGCTCACGGGAAACCGCCCTGCGAACACACTTCACGCCCGACACCGCCGCGTCCACCACATCCCATCCCGCGTTTCGTGACGATCGCGATACGCCCCTCTTGCCGGGTGAGACGGGCGAATTTGTAAGAGTGATTTGCCCGACGGGTTAAGCGAAATTTTGCCCGACGGGTTGTTTTGTCGCAGCCACGTCGCGACGCGATGAACAACGGCGACGCATCGTTCCCACCCACGACTGAAGCCCTCGCAAATGATGGATCGCTTCGCTCCTGTGCGTCCTGACAGTCGATCAAGCTGCATCCAAAGTCGGCCGCCGCCAAATATCCGTCAGGTCACGCAAGGTAGCGCTTCCTTGCATGCCCTGGAGTTCGCTATGATAAGGACCAACGGTCCGGCTGGGCAATTGCCCCGCGCCGATCGACCTGCAATCCAAGGGAGTGAACCCATCATGAAACGCCGCACGTTCCTCAAAGGCAGCGCGCTGGCCGGCGCGACGACGCTGGTTGCCGCGCCTGCGATTGCCCAGTCGGCGCCCGAGATCAAATGGCGCCTGACCTCGAGCTTTCCGAAGTCGCTGGAAACCATCTTCGGCACCGCGCAGACCTTTGCGAAATACGTGGCCGAGGCCACCGACAACAAATTTCAGATCCAGACGTTTGCGGCGGGCGAGATCGTGCCCGGCCTGCAGGCCCTCGATGCCGTGAGCACCGCGACCGTGGAGATGGCGCAGACCCCGCTGTATTTCTACATCGGCAAGGAGCCGGCGCTCACCTATGCCACGGGCGCACCGTTCGGCATGAACCATCGCCATCAGCATTCCTGGTGGACATTCGGCGGCGGCGCCGAACTCTGCAACGAGGCGCTGAAACCTTTCAAGACGCACGCCATCCTGTGCGGCAACTCCGGCACGCAAATGGGCGGCTGGTTCCGCAAGGAGATCAAGACGGTCGACGATCTCAAGGGCCTCAAATTCCGCATCGCGGGCATGGGCGGCCATGTGCTCGCGAGACTCGGCGTCGTGCCGCAGCAGATCGCGGGCGGCGATGTATACCCGGCACTCGAGAAGGGTTCGATCGACGCCGCGGAGTTCGTCGGCCCCTATGACGACGAGAAGCTCGGCTTCCACAAGGTGGCGAAGTACTACTACTTCCCGGGCTGGTGGGAAGGCGGCGCCATGCTCCACATGATCGTGAACCAGGAGAAGTGGAGTGCACTTCCCAAACAGTATCAGGCGATCCTCAGCCAGGCCGGCGCGGCGGCGGGCGCGTGGATGATCGAGAAATACGACAGCGTCAATCCCGCCGCGCTGAAACGCCTGATCGCCGGCGGCGCGGAGCTGCGCGCGTTCCCGCAACCGGTGCTGGATGCCTGCTACCAGGCCACGCAGGACCACCTGAACGAGATCGCCGAGAAGAGCGCGCTCTTCAAGAAGACCAAGGAGAGCCACGACGCGTACATGAAGGAAGTGCTGTTCTACACGCAGATCGCGGAAAACTATTACGACAACTACCTGCTCGGCAAAATGCGCAAGGGCTGAGTGCGCCCGATCGTGAGCGTCGGAATTGCTTGTATAGAGTCAGCCCGTAGCAACCATTTGAGACAGTTGAGTCGCTTGCTGCCCATACTTCGAGACGCTCGCTCATCAGCGTGAGGCTGTTGTGTTTCAGCACGTCAAACCTCATCCT
>JAYSPJ010000418.1:0-6865 GCA_043722155.1 Bradyrhizobium sp. | reverse complement strand
CGCGCATTGTGGGAACGCGAGGAAACGCTCAACGATCCCGATACCGTCGCATCGGCCGCCCGGCGCGCCGGTCTGGACGCCGCGGCGCTGCGCGGCGGCGGCCCTTCCGACGCCGAACTCGATGCGCTGCACGAGCAGTTCACCAGGGAGGCTCTGGCTGCGGGCGTGTTCGGGGCGCCGAGCTACGTGCTGCCCTCGGGCGAGATCTTCTGGGGCCAGGACCGGCTGGATCTGCTGGAGCGCGCCTTGAAGCGGCTGGCTTAGCCGGCTCGCTTCGCGCCGGACAACGGCGGCGATCCCTTTACATCGTGAAGATGCGCCCGGGATTGAGAATCTGATGCGGGTCGAGTGCCCGCTTCAGGGTGCGCATGGTCTCGATCTCCTCCGCGGTGCGGCTGAGCTTGAGATAGGGCCGCTTCAGGATGCCGATGCCGTGCTCGGCCGAGATCGAGCCGGCAAAATCGCCGGTGATGCCGTATACGAGCTTCGATACCTCGTCGTACTTGTCGGCCGGCGGCGGGTATTTTGCGCTGACGTGCAGATTGCCGTCGCCGGCATGGCCGAACACGATCGCGTAGGCATCCTTGTCGATCTTCTTCATTCCCCTGTCGACGGCGTCCGCGAAAGCCTCCATCCTGTCGATGGCAAGGCTGATGTCGAAGCCGACGCCGGGACCGGTCGCGCGGCCGAGCTCGACGGAGGAGTCGCGAATCCGCCAGATCGCCGCGGCCGCCGCGCCGGAGCTCGCAATCGTGGCATCGAGGATGATCTCGTCCCCCAGCGCCTGCTCGAGCAATTTCTCGAGGTCGGCGCGGATGCGCTCGGGGTCGCTGCCGGACGATTCGAGCAGAACGTAGAACGGATAATTGGTCGCGAGCGGCGCGGCGACGCCTTTCACCAGTTCGGTGGTGAGACGATAATAATTGTTCCACATCACCTCAAACGCGGTGAGGTCGCCGCCAAGGCGCGAGCGCGCCAGCGTGAGCAAGGCGCGAACCTGGTCGAAGCTTGCAAGCGCGCACAGCGCCACTTGTTGCTCCGCCGGCGCCGGGAAGATCCGCAACGCGGCGCGCGTGACCACGCCGAGCGTGCCCTCGGTGCCGACGAACAGTTGCTTGAGATCGATGCCGGTGTTGTTCTTGATGTATTTGCGCACCCCTTTGAGGATGGTGCCGTCCGCCAGCACGGCTTCGAGCCCGAGCACGAGATCGCGCGTCATGCCATAGCGGATCACCCGGTTGCCGCCGGCATTGGTTGAGATGTTGCCGCCGATGGTGCAACTCCCCCGCGCGCCGAGATCGAGCGGAAACATGAACCCGTGCTGCTCGACGCGCTCCTGCAGACGCTGCAACGGCACTCCGGTCTGGGTGATGACGACCCCGCCGCCGGTATCGACCTCCTCGATCGCGTTCATGCGCTCCGTCGACAGCACGATTTCGCCCGACGCCGGCATCGTGGCGCGCACCAGTCCCGTCATGCCGCCCTGTGTCGTGACCGGCACGCGCGCCTGATGACAGATCCTCAGGAATTGCGAGACCTCTTCAGTGGTGCGCGGCCGCACCACCGCGAGCGGCGGCGCGACCGCAACGCCTGCCATGTCGGTGTGATAGCGGGCGTCGATGTCGCTGCCGGTCAGAACCGTTGTCGCATCGAACGCGGCGCGAAGATCGCGGATGATTGTCGCCTGCACGTCACTCGCTCCGTTTCACTCGCAGTCGTCATCCCCCGCGAAAGCGGGGGATCCGGTATGCTGCGGCTTTTCGGTCTATCACAGATGTCTCGGAGTACCGGGTCGCCCGGTCAAGCCGGGCGATGGCCGCTGTGGGTGTGCAGGCTACGAAAGCCTCACGCCACCTTCTGCTTCGCCTCCTGAATCGCCCGCCATACCCGTTCCGGCGTCAGCGGCATGTCGATATGCGCGACGCCATACTCGGAGAGCGCATCGAGCGCCGCATTGACGATTACGACCAGACTGCCGGCGCAACCGGCTTCGCCACAGCCCTTGGTGCCGAGCGGGTTGGATTTCGCCGGCGAGGGATGATCGCCGACCACCATCAGCGGAATGTCTTCCGCGCGCGGCATCGCGTAATCCATGAACGATCCCGTGATCGGCTGGCCGCTCTCGTCGTAGCTGACTTCCTCCATCAGCGCCTGCCCGATGCCTTGCGCCACCCCGCCATGCAACTGGCCCTCGACGATCATCGGGTTGACGATGGTGCCGAAGTCGCTGATCCCGGTGTAGCGCACGATCCGCAGCACGCCCGTTTCAGGGTCGATCTCGACCTCCGCGACATGGCAGCCATTGGGGAAAGTCGACGGCGTATCCTTGGTGGCGTGATCGACGTCGAGTGTATCAGGCACACCCTCCGGCGTCTTGCCTTCGCGCAGGCGCTGCGCCAGTTCCATGATGCCGATCGACCGGTCGGTGCCGGCGATGGTGAACCGGCCGTTGCCGAATTCGATGTCGGCTTCGGCGGCTTCCATCAGATGCGCCGCGGCCTGCTTGCCCTTGGCAATGACCAGCGCCGAAGATTCGACGATCGCCGAACCCGTCGCGGTGATCGAGCGCGAGCCGCCGGTGCCGTTGCCAAAACGCACGAGGTCGCTGTCGTTTTGTTCGAGCGTGATCTTCTCGAAGGGCACGCCGAGTTGCGCCGACAGCACCTGGGCGAACGGGGTGGCGTGACCCTGGCCATAATCCAGCGTGCCGGTGGTGAGTTTCACCGAGCCGTCCGGTTCGAAGGTGATCTTGCCGAGTTCACCGCTCGGTGGCGCGGTGACTTCAAGGTAAGATCCGACAGCGATGCCGCGGAGTTTGCCGGCTTTGCGGCTCTCTTTCCTGCGTTTTGCAAAGTTGGCGTGATCGGAAATCTCCAGCGCCTTGTTGAATACGCCCTGGAAATCGCCGCTGTCATAGGTGACACCGGATGCGGCTGCGAACGGCATTTGCGAGGACTTGATGAAATTACGCTTGCGCAAGGTCAGCGGGTTGATGCCCATCTCCTCGGCGGCGCGATCGATCAGGCGTTCCATGTAGTAATTGGCCTCGGGACGTCCGGCGCCGCGATAGGCGCCCATCAGCGTGGTGTTGGTCAGCACCGTCTTGATGTCGACGCCGAGCAGCGGCGTGCGGTAGACGCTGGCGAGGTTCTTGCCGGTGTTGAGCGACAACGGACCCGGTGCCACGCCGGTGATGTAGGCGCCGAGATTGCCGTATCCTGCGAGGCGAACGGCGAGGAACTTGCCGTCGGCATCGAGCGCCAGTTCGGCATGCATCAGCTGCGAGCGGCCATGGCTGTCGGAGAGAAAGCTGATGGAGCGTTCATCGGTCCATTTCACCGGGCGGCCGAGCGTCTTCGCCGCGTGCAGGATGCAGATATATTCGGGGTAGTTGACGTTCTTCATCCCGAACGAGCCGCCGACATTGGCGGTCAGGATGCGGACCTTGTCATTCGGCACGTTGAGGATCTTCGCCAGCGTCACCTTGTTGCCTGACACGCCCTGGGTCGGAACCTGCAGCGTGTGGCGCTCGCTCGCTCTGTCGTAGGCCGCCAGCGCCACGCGCGGTTCCATCGACACCACCGCTACACGCGTATTGACGATGTCGAGCTTCGTCACATGCGATGCGCCGGCGAATGCGGCCTCAATCCTCGCCGTGTCGCCGTAGTGATAGTCGAGCGCGACGTTGTTGGGGATGTGATCATAGAGCTGCGGCGCGCCGGGCTTGGCGGCTTCGGCGGCGTCAGTGACGGCGGGGAGCGGTTCGATATCGAGTTCGATGGCTTCGGCGGCATCGCGCGCCTGCGCCAGCGTCTCGGCGACCACGAAGGCGACGGGGTCGCCGACATAGCGCACCTTGTCGGTCATCAGCGCGGTGCGGTTGGTCTGCAACAGCGGGGTTCCATCGCGGCTCTTCAGCGGCAGGCCGCAAGTGAAGGGGCCGTAGCCGGCGGCGGCGAGATCGGTTCCGGTCCACACACCAAGCACGCCCGGCATCGCCGTGGCGGCCTTGGTGGCGATGCCACGGATGATGCCGTGGGCGTGGCTGGAGCGCACGATCCAGGCATAGGCCTGGCCGGGCAGGTTGAAGTCGTCGGTGTATTTGCCCTTGCCGCGTACCAGCGTGTCATCTTCCTTGCGGCGGACCGGTTGCCCGACACCGTATTTTTGCAGTGCGATAGCGTTTTCCAGAGCGGTCGAAGACGGTTGATCTTGCATTGAAAAATACCTGAAATGCCGGTTTTTGCGCGATTTTCGCGGTTTCCCTCAGATAACGCACGGATATCGGAACGACAACGCCTGATTGGGCATGGTGGCATGTGAACGGCTGTTGCGCGGCCGCTGCGCACTGCTAAAGTTTCCGTGAACGGAAATTCCTCGTCGGCCCCAGGGGGCCGCGGAAAGACACATTTGGATGAACGATGACACGCGGCTTCGCGAGGGCGCTGGCCCGCGCGGAGACGACGGCCGAGGGCCGCCGCGGAGCGGCGGTGCGTCCGGAGCGGACCATTCGCCGGCGGCGGGAACCGGCGTCTATGCCGCGCTGGACCTCGGCACCAACAATTGCCGCCTGCTGATCGCTTGTCCGACCGGCGAGAGCTTCCGCGTGGTCGACTCATTCTCGCGGATCATCCGGCTCGGGGAGGGGATCTTGGCGACCGGCTGCATCAGCGACGCCGCGATCGACCGCGCCATCGCGGCCCTGAGTATTTGCCGCGACAAGATCCATTCCAGGAAGGCCAAACGCCTGCGGCTGATCGCGACCGAAGCCTGCCGTGCGGCGTCGAATGCCGATGGTTTCATGGACCGGGTTGCCGCGGAGACCGGCATCCGGCTCGAGGTGATCGATCGCGAGACCGAAGCGGCACTTGCCGTGACCGGCTGTTCACCGCTGCTCGATGTCAGGGGAAGGGGCGCCATCCTGTTCGACATCGGTGGCGGCTCGACCGAACTGGTTCGGATCGAGCGCGATCCGGCGGTGCAGAACGCGGCACCGCGCATCAAGGCGTGGATGTCGATCCCGCTTGGCGTCGTCTCGCTGGCCGAGCATTTCGGCGGCAAGGACGTCACGCCGCAATCCTACGCCGACATGGTCGGGGAGGTCGCCCGGCACGTCGCGCCATTCGCCGCCGAGCACGGCGCCGACCTTGCCGACATGCACCTGCTCGGCACCTCGGGCACGGTGACGACCCTGGCCGGGGTCCATCTCAATTTGGCGCGATACGATCGCCGTCGGATCGACGGCGTCTGGATGAGCGATGCCGATCTCGACGCCACCATCAAGCGCCTGCTCGGCATGAGCTATCAGGAACGCGCTGGCAATAATTGCATCAGCATCGAGCGCGCAGACCTGGTGCTGGCGGGCTGCGCCATTCTCGACGCCATCCGCGATGCGTTCCCGCTGCCGCGGCTGCGGGTCGCCGATCGCGGCCTGCGCGAGGGCATGCTGGTCGAAATGATGCGCGAGGACGGCGCGCTCGGCGGATGCCGATAGGCGATCGGCCCGCCGGTGTGCTAGAGCCTCGACCATGGCAAAGGATACGACAGGCCGGCTTCGGGTCACCGTCAAGAGCGCGGGCAGGCTCAAGCTCTCGTCCAAACTCTGGCTGGAGCGGCAGCTCAACGATCCCTATGTGGCGCAGGCCAAGCGGGACGGCTTGCGCTCGCGCGCGGCCTATAAGCTGATCGAGATCGACGACAAGTACCATTTCCTCAAACATGGCATCACGGTGGTCGATCTCGGCGCAGCACCGGGCGGCTGGAGTCAGGTCGCGGCGCGACGTGTCGGCGCCGCCGACGGCAAGGGCAAGGTGATCGCCATCGATCTGCTGGAGATGCCGGAGATACCGGGGGTCACGTTCGCGCAGCTCGATTTTCTGAAAGAGGACGCGCCCGACAAGTTGCTGAAGATGATGGGCGGCCGCGCCGACGTGGTGCTGTCCGACATGGCCGCCAATACCACCGGCCATCGCAAGACCGATCAGCTGCGCATCCTCGGCCTCGTCGAAAGCGCAGCCGCCTTTGCCGCCGAGGTGCTCAATCCCGGCGGAACTTTCGTCGCCAAGGTGTTTCAGAGCGGCGCCGATGCGACGCTGATGACGCAGCTCAAGCACGATTTTGCCACCGTCAAGCACGTCAAGCCGGCCTCGAGCCGCAAGGATTCCTCGGAGCGCTACGTGCTGGCGATGGGATTCAGGGGCGTACAGGGGAAGCCGTTATCCTGACGGCACGGCGTCGCGGGCCGCCAACCAAAATCCCGCGCGAGCCCCCCGCGCGGGATTGTGTCAGATGGTTGATCTTTGTGAAGGCAGCGCACGCTCCCCCTGAGAAAGGGAGCATAAGGCAATTACTTCAGTGAGGAATTGATCGACGTGAACTTGTCGTTCAGGTTGGTGCCGAGTCCGTTGACCACGGCGATAATCGCAAGCGAAATGCCCGCTGCGATCAGACCATATTCAATTGCGGTCGCGCCTGATTCATCCGACATGAACTTCAAAAAGATGTGCTTCAACGCAGCCTCCACCGGATTGTATTCAAATGACTGCCCCCAGTGAACATACGCCGGAATAATCTAAGGTTGAGTAAATCGGCTCTGCTAAACTTTATCAGCTGTGCGACCCGGCGTGGCTTCCTCCCACGGGGGTCTTCCGGTTCGGCTCAATGCGAGCTGTCATTGTTCAGGCGAAAATAACGAGCAACCCATTGGTATCCATCGTCTAATCCATCCTGAAAACCGGGCAGCCGGTGCTTTTCGGACAGCAGATGAGGATGCGCGTCGGTGGAGCATCCTTCGGTGCATGACGCTCTTGGCCAGCCGCGCTCGCGTCCTAGTCCATGCTGATTGAGCTGGCCCGAATGACCTTGC
>JAYSPJ010000417.1:0-4095 GCA_043722155.1 Bradyrhizobium sp. | reverse complement strand
GTCGGCTTCTTCACGCCGAAGATGACGCAGGTCGACGAACTCGGCCCCGGCGAGATCGGCTTTATTACCGCCGCGATCAAGGAAGTCGCCGACACCCGCGTCGGCGACACCATCACCGACGACAAGAAGCCGGTGACCGAGATGCTGCCGGGCTTCAAGCCGGCGATCCCCGTGGTGTTCTGCGGCCTGTTCCCGGTCGACGCCGACGATTTTGAAACTTTGCGCGCAGCGATGGGCAAGTTGCGGCTGAACGACGCCAGTTTTTCGTTCGAGATGGAAACTTCCGCCGCACTCGGCTTCGGCTTTCGCTGCGGCTTCCTCGGGCTATTGCATCTGGAAATCATCCAGGAACGTCTGCACCGCGAATTCGATCTCAACCTGATCGCGACGGCGCCGAGCGTGATCTACAAGATGCATCTCACCGACGGCCAGGAGATCGAGATCCACAATCCGATCGACATGCCCGACGTGGTGAAGATCGCCGAGATCGAGGAGCCGTGGATCGAGGCCACCATCCTCACGCCCGACGAGTATCTCGGCAGCGTTTTGAAATTGTGCCAGGACCGCCGCGGCAATCAGAAAGAACTCACCTACGTCGGCAATCGCGCGATGGTGAAGTACGAGCTGCCGCTCAACGAAGTGGTGTTCGATTTCTACGACCGGCTGAAGTCGGTTTCAAAAGGCTACGCCTCGTTCGACTATCATCTCACCGACTACAAGCCGGCCGACCTGGTCAAGATGCAGATCCTCGTCAACCTCGAGCCGGTCGACGCGCTCTCGATGCTGGTGCATCGCACCCGCGCCGAAGGCCGCGGCCGCGCCATGGTCGAGAAGATGAAGGAGCTGATCCCGCCGCACATGTTCGTGATTCCGATCCAGGCCGCGATCGGCGGCAAGGTGATCGCCCGCGAAACCGTCCGCGCGCTGCGCAAGGACGTCACCGCCAAATGCTACGGCGGCGACATCACGCGCAAGCGCAAGCTTCTGGAGAAGCAGAAGGAAGGCAAGAAGAAGATGCGGCAGTTCGGCAAGGTCGACATCCCGCAGGAAGCGTTCATTGCCGCGCTGAAGGTGGATAGCTGAGGCGATTGCTCAACCGCCAGTATCTAAGATCAGTGAGTCGCTTGCTGCCCATGCTTCGAGACGCTCGCGCCGCTCGCTCCTCAGCATGAGGTTGCTGTGTTGCAACAAGCCAAGACTCATCCTGAGGAGCATCGCGAAGCGATGCGTCTCGAAGGATGGGCTGCGCACCGATTTGTGATTCCGGTACAAGATCTGATGAATTCAGCTCCGGTCCGAGACTTCCGGAACGGACAACCAAAATATCGAAAACAACCCCATGCACAGTAAGACGACGGTGGCGTGATACCTGACGCATCTGACGAAGCCATTTGACACGTCGGGCAAATCAGCGGCACGAGTCCATTATCGCGGCGCGTGTGATCGGTGGGGCCCTTGCCAATCCCATCGAAACCGGCGCAATCCAGCCTTACGCGCAAGCGGAAGCTTCTGGAGAAACAGAAGGAAGGCAAGAAAAGATGCGGCAGTCCGGCAAGATCGACATCCCGCAGGAAGCGTTCATTGCCTCGCTGAAGGTGGATAGCTGAGGTCTACCGGCCGACCTCACAGGCTGCGCAATTATTAACATCAAGACCCGAGCCGATGGGCGCTCGCGGACGAACATTGTTTTCTGATTTCCGCCGCACGCGGTCAGGAGTTTGTTCTATCCGAAGTCAGTGCCGACACGACGGGACGGTGGCTTCAAGGGATTTTTCGAGCCCAAGAATAATACTTCAATGGCTGTTATTGAATTTATAGTCGTAACATGTTACGCTCAATCCATGGTCACGACACCGAAAAAGTCAAAACCCCGCACCCCGCAGCAGCGCATGGCGTCGCGTCGCGAGCGGCTGCGCGCGCAGGGGCTGCGGCCGGTGCAGCATTGGGTGCCGGATTTGCGTGATCCCAAGGTGCTCGCGGAGATTCGCCGTCAGGTAAAGCTGATGGCAAAGCACCCTGAGAATGACGCGATCGATGACTGGATCGAGTCGGTCTATGATTGGGATTCATGGAAATAGCGCGCGGCGACGTCGTGCTGATGGTCGTCCCGAGCGATCTCGGGAGGCCGCGGCCGGGCGTCGTCGTTCAAGGCGACAATTTCACCGCCGGCCTTTCGACAGTCTTCGTTTGCCCGGTTTCGTCGGACCTGCAGGACACGCTTCCGCTCCGACCCGTCATCGAAGCTGCTCCCGAGAACGGTCTTCGCCTTCGCTCACAGATTATGACAGATAAACTGGTCGCGCTCCGTCGCGACCGCATTCGGCGGGTTATCGGCCGCATCGACGCGGAGACGTCCGAACAACTGGACCGCGCACTTCTGTTGGTTCTCGGGTTGGCGCGTTGAAGGCGGATAGCTAAAGTGCCATCCGTCATTCCGGGATGGTCCGAAGGACCAGACCTCAGGTGCGCAATTGCGCACCGGGGAATCTCGAGATTCCGGGTTCGCGCTTCGCGCGCCCCGGAATGCCGGCCCCCGCCTTGCCCCGCGCCGGCGGATGGGCCACCATCGCGCCTGCTCAATCATAAACTGCCAAAAATGCGAGGAAACGCATGAGCAAATCGGCCGGTTTCAATTATGGCTGGGTCGTCGTCGGCGCGGGGGCGCTGATGACCTGCGTCGGGTTCGGCTCGATGCTGTCGCTGGCGGTGTTCCTGCAGCCGATTTCGGAAGCGATGGGCTGGTCGCGCGCCGGGGTTTCGGCGGCATCGACGCTGAATTTTCTCTGCATGGGCGTCGCGGCCTTCTTCTGGGGCGCGCTGTCCGACCGGTTCGGCACCCGCATCGTGGTGCTCGCCGGCAGCGTGCTGCTCGGGCTTGGGCTGGTGACGGCGAGCATGGCCACCAGCCTGTGGCAGTTTCAATTGCTGTTCGGCATCCTGATCGGCGTCGCCGCCGGCGCGTTCTATGCGCCGATGATGGCGGTCGCCAGCGCCTGGATCGAACACCAGCGCAGCCTCGCGGTCTCGCTGGTGTCGGCCGGCATGGGCGTGGCGCCGCTGACGGTGGCGCCGTTCGCGAGCTGGATGATATCAGCCTATGACTGGCGCACCGCGATGCTGGTGATCGGGATCTTCGCCTCGGCGCTGCTGATTCCGGCCGCGTTCCTGGTGCGCCCTGCGCCGCAGCCGGCAGCACCTTCCGGCGCCGGCGGCGCGGCGGTGCCGGAGGTCGAATGGAGCGTGGCGCAGGCATTGCGCACGCCGCAATTCATCACGCTGGCGCTGGCGCATTTCGCCTGCTGCGCGGCGCATTCGGGTCCGATCTTCCACATGGTGAGTTATGCCATGGTTTGCGGCATCGCGCCGCTGACCGCGGTCACCGTCTACAGCCTGGCCGGGTTCTCCGGACTGGGCGGCCGGCTCGCGCTCGGCGTGATGGCGGACCGCATCGGGGCCAAGCCGGTGCTGGTCGGCGGGCTATTGGTGCAGGCGCTGTGCGTGGCGACCTATCTCGCGGTCGGCCAGCTCGGCGAATTCTATGCGCTGTCCGTCGTGTTCGGGCTCGCCTATGGCGGGGTGATGCCGCTCTATGCCGTGCTGGTGCGGGAATTTTTCGGCGCGCGCATCATGGGCACGGTGTTCGGCGCGGTCTCGGCATTTGCCAGCCTCGGCATGGCGCTCGGACCTTGGGCCGGCGGCTGGGTGTTCGACACCTTCCACGGCTATTTCTGGCTCTATATCGGCTCGTTCGGCATCGGTTTGGCGGCGGTCGCGGTGGCGCTGGGTTTCCCCAGGACGAGCCGACCGTCGAGCCGGCCGTCACAGCCCTCGCCCCAACTCGGCCGCGCGGCGGCCTGACGGCAAGGTCGGACAATCGGCAGCCTCACTTGATCGGCGGCGGCAGATGGACCACCATTGCGCCGCCACCCAACAAGAAGCCCGACAAGCGGCGAAACAAGGGGCGAGGAAACGCATGAACAAGGTTCCCGGATTCGATCTGGTCGAGCGTGCGCGGGCCCTGCAGCCGCTGATCGCGCGCGAAGCCAACGAGATCGAGCGGACGCGGCGCCTCACGCAGCCGGTGGTTTCCGCGCT
>JAYSPJ010000416.1:0-2831 GCA_043722155.1 Bradyrhizobium sp. | reverse complement strand
GCGGCCAGCACGGTCCAGCCGCCCATCGAGTGACCCTCGAGGCCGATATTGTTCTTGTCGACGAACTCGAGGCTGCGCAGATGCGCCAGTCCATCGGGGCCGCCAAAACCGTTGGCGAAGGCGGGCGGCTCGCTGTAGCCGTGGCCGGTCTGGTCGAGTGCCAGCACCACGTAACCCCGGCGGGCGAATTCGATGGCAAAGCCGGCCTGGGTCTCGCGCGAATTGATGTAGCCGTGAACCGCGAGAATGCCGGGGGCGGGGGTCTGCGCGGTGGCATTGGCGGGGATGTAGAGCAGGGCACTCATGGTATTGCCCTTGGCGCCCTTGAAGCGCACATCCTGGATCCGGATGCCTTCAGCGGTTTGGGTGAAGTGCGCGAGCAAGCCGCCGACCAGGATCAGAATCACCCCGGCAATCGCCAACGACCATCTGCCGCGCATCAACGCCTCCCCTGTGCCAATAGCCGTTGAAGCGGCTTTCGTCTTCGCTTTGGCTGTGATTGATAACCTATCCGAAAGTCTAATGCGCGCAAGCAACAGTAGTCCAAAGCAGGATTGAGGTTTTGCCCGAGAGTTAGATGACGCCACTAACCCTTTTATTTGACTTGAGAAATTCTGCCCGGCGGGCAATCCAGTGGCTGGCGGCAAAGGCGTTATGTGAAGTTCCTCGGAACCTCGTTCAGAACCTTCAGAGATTGAATCAGAAAGTGAAGTGAGATGTCCGGTTCAGGCACCGACAAGACCAAATCAGGCGTCACGCTGACCGGGCCCGTGGTGATTCTGGTCGAGCCGCAGCTCGGCGAGAACATCGGCATGGCCGCGCGGGCGATGGGCAATTTCGGGCTGACGCGGCTGCGGATCGTCAATCCGCGCGACGGCTGGCCCAACGTGCATGCCCGCCGCGCCGCCTCCGGCGCCGACCATATACTGGACGAGGTCGAGCTGTTCGACACCGTCGAGCAGGCGGTCGCCGACTGCACGCTGCTGTTCGCCACCACCGCCCGCGCCCACGATCAGGCCAAGCCGGTGGTGGCCCCCGAAGCCGCCGCGCGCGCGATCGCGGCCGGGGTCGCCGGCGGCGGCACGGTCGGTGTCCTGTTCGGCCGCGAGCGCTACGGGTTGCAGAACGAGGAGGTCGCGCTCGCCAACCGCATCATCACCTTTCCGGTCAATCCCGGCTTCGCCTCGCTCAATCTGGCGCAGGCGGTGCTCCTGATCGGCTATGAATGGTTCAAGCTGTCGACCGCGGGTGCGCTGCCGTTCGCGATGCCCGAGCGCTCCGAGCCCGCCTCGCAGCACCAGATGCAGGCGTTCTTCGACAATCTGGTGCGCGAACTCGACAAGGTCGAATTTTTGCGGCCGGCCGAGAAACGCGAGACCATGCTGGTCAATTTGCGCAACATCTTTACCCGCATGGACCCGACCAAGCAGGACATGCACACGCTGCACGGCGTTGTCATGGCGATCGCGGAAGGGCGAAAGGGGCCGGCCAAGGGCGGCGTGCTCGACGGCGAACAGGCGACACGGCTGCGCGCGCTGCTGGCCGAGCACGGGCAGGGCGCGTTGCCGTCGGAGAGCGGCACCGTGCGCGGCCTCGCGCGGCTGCTGCGGCGAAACCCGACCGACGCCGAGCGCCTGCTATGGCAGGCGCTCACGACCGATCGCCGTTTTGCCGGCCAGTTCAAGCGGCAGACCCCGGTCGGCCGCCACATTCCGGATTTTGTCAGTTTCGTGCACCGGATCGCGATCGAGCTGATCAACCCGGAGGAGACCGAGGTGATCGCCAAGGACCGCACCGCGCGTCAGGCCTGGCTGGAAGCGCGCGGCTACCGCGTGGTCAGCATGGCCTCCGCCGATGTCGAGGTGGATATCGCCGCGCAGCTCGACCGGCTGGAGTCGCGCGTGCTGGAGAAGCGGTAGGCTGGGGGCGAAGCCTTACACCGCCATCAGCTGCGGCGCCTCGTCCGTACGTTTCGACTTTTTCAGCGGCGGCTTTCTCAGCGCGGCGTCGCGGCGGTTGCTGGAGATCATTCGCGCGGACGCGAAAGGCGAATAGAAGTTTCCCCATTCGTTATTCGCCACTCGTCGAACCTTACGTGCCCGCCTTCACCTGCACGACGGCCGTCGCCATCAGCTCGTCCATCTTCACGCGAAGCTGCGGCTCGGTCATGGCGACGCCCTTGGCGGTCAGATCGCCCAAGACCTTGCGGACCACGTCGCCGTCGCCGGCTTCCTCGAAATCGGAGGAAACCACTTCCTTGGCGTAGGCAGCGGCGGCGTCGCCGGACATTCCGAGCTTTTCCGCTATCCACAATCCGAGCAGCTTGTTGCGGCGGGCCTCGGCCTTGAATTTCTGCTCCTCGTCGAGGGCGTATTTCTTCTCGAAACCTTCTTCACGCTTGTCGAATGTGCTCATGATCTGAGGTTCCGATCCCTGCCAAAATGCTGAAACGGCCTCGTTGCGGCCGCCCTCTCGCGCGCTTAGATAACGGGAGCCAATGGTTAAGACAACTGGCTTTAAGCCGCAGGCGGCAGGGGTAAAACTCGCCCCGAAGGGACCGGATCGATTGTGCTCGATAGGCCAATCAGATAGGTTGGGTATGAGGCCCGGTTCTCGTTCTGTTTCCCGTTCCTGGCCTTCACGGCAGCTCCGTCGTGGGTCGCAATCCCTTGTCATCCGGAGCACACCAAATTCATGGATTTCAACAACACACGGTACATCCCAATGAGCCGCCGACGCCGCATTTATGAAGGCAAGGCCAAGGTCCTTTACGAAGGGCCGGAGCCGGGAACCCTGATCCAGCACTTCAAGGACGATGCGACCGCGTTCAA
>JAYSPJ010000415.1:0-3736 GCA_043722155.1 Bradyrhizobium sp. | reverse complement strand
CTGATGTTCCATGAATGAGACAATGACCAGCCCTTCCATCGAAGCCGGTTCCGCCGCAAGCGCGCCGCTGGAAAAGATCGCGGATGAGACCTATGTGCCGCCGGCGAAACCGTCGCTGGTAGGGCTGTCGCGCGCGGAGATTTCCGACCAGCTCGGCGCGATCGGCGTTCAGCCTTCGCAGCGCAAGATGCGCGTGCAACAGCTGTGGCACTGGATCTACGTCCGCGGCGCGCAAAAGTTTGCCGACATGACCAGCATCTCCAAGGAGATGCGCAGCACACTCGAGACGCATTTTACCGTCGCGCGTCCCGAGGTGGTCGCCGAGCAGATCTCCAGCGACGGCACCCGCAAATGGCTGCTGCGCTTGCCGAGCGGCGACAGCGTCGAGAAAGCGCATGAAGTCGAGTGCGTCTATATTCCGGAAACCGACCGCGGCACGCTGTGTGTTTCCTCGCAGGTCGGCTGCACGCTGAACTGCTCGTTCTGCCATACCGGCACGCAGCGGCTGGTGCGCAACCTCACCGCGGGCGAAATCGTCGGCCAGATCATGGTGGCGCGCGACCGCCTCAACGACTGGGCCGACCGCGAAACCCCGACCGGCAGCCGCCTCGTCACCAATGTGGTGATGATGGGAATGGGCGAGCCCTTGTATAATTTCGAGGCGGTGCGCGATGCGCTGCTGATCGTGTCGGACAATGAAGGCATCGGCATTTCCCGCCGCCGCATCACGCTGTCGACCTCCGGCGTGGTGCCGAACATCGCCCGCACCGGCGACGAGATCGGCGTCATGCTGGCGATTTCGCTGCATGCGGTGCGCGACGAGCTGCGCGACGAGCTGGTGCCGCTGAACCGAAAGTATCCGATCGCCGAATTGCTGCAGGCCTGCCGCGACTATCCCGGCTCGTCCAACGCGCGGCGCATCACGTTCGAATACGTCATGCTGAAGGGCGTCAACGATTCGCTCGACGACGCCAAGCTGCTGGTGAAGATGCTGAAGGGCATCCACGCCAAGATCAATCTCATTCCGTTCAATCCGTGGCCGGGTACGCGCTACGAGTGTTCGGACTGGGACCAGATCGAGAAATTCTCCGAATACATCTTCAACGCCGGTTACTCCTCGCCGGTGCGCACGCCGCGCGGCCGCGACATCCTGGCGGCCTGCGGCCAGTTGAAATCCGAGACCGAGAAACTGTCGGTGCGCGAGCGCCAGGCGCTGCGCGCGATGGCGATGACGGATTGATGCGTGCAGTCGGCATTGACGATGGTCCTCATGGTGAGGAGGCGCTCTTGCGCCGTCTCGAACCATGAGGGGCCTGCCATCCTTCGAGACGCGGCCAAGTGGCCGCACCTCAGGATGAGGACACTGAGTTTCCGCTGCCACCGCAGAATGGATTCGATTTCATGGCACTGATCGGCCGCTTATTCGTCATTCTGTTCGGATTTCTCGCCGCCTGCCTGGTGGCGGGGATGATCGTGGTCGGCGCGGTGCTGTTCCCGGAATTTTCCGATTTTGCCAGCGGTCCGATCGACCAGGACGCGCTCAACATCGTGCTCGGATTCGGCTTCATCTTCCTCAGCGGTTTTGCGCTGTTGCCGGCGACGATCGTGGTCTTGATCACCGAGGCGTTCCATATCAGGAGCGTGCTGGCTTACGCGCTTGGCGGCGGCCTCGTCGGTCTCGCCTGCTATCTCGGTTTGATTCCGTTCGATCCCGACACGCTTCGCTTCGAGGGTATCGTCCGGCGCCATCTCGAAATCATGACCGGCGCGGGCATCGTCGCGGGCCTCGTGTACTGGATGATCGCGGGCCGCAACGCCGGCGGCTGGCGCGAACCGCCGCGCCCGCTGACGTCCCCGCCGCCGCTGCCGTCCCATTCGCCGTCGCCATTGCCGCCGGCGTCATGAAGAAGCGGCCCGGACGCCTTTTCATCCTCAGCCTCCTCGGTTAAACCCCGCGCCATGAACCGATCGGGACTTTTCACCGCGCTGGCCCTGGCGCTCGTTGTCGGATTGCTGTTCGGGATTTATCCCGAGCTCGATCTGCAGCTGGCCGGTCTGTTTTTCGATGCATCGAACAAGACCTTTCCGCTGAAATTCAACACGCTGGCGATGATCGCGCGCGACGCCGCGATGTGGATCGCGTGGGGCCTGGCGCTGCCGGCGATCGTAGCATTGGTGGTGAAGCTGGCGCGACCGGATAAGCCGCTCCTGATCTCGGGACGGACGGTCATGTTTCTGCTCGTGACGCTGACGCTCTCCGCCGGGGTTCTTACCAACCTCACCTTCAAGAGCTATTGGGGCCGGCCGCGTCCCGTGGTGGTCACGCAATTCAACGGCCCGCAGGAATTCGTGCCGTGGTGGGATCCGCGCGGCAGCTGCGGCCGGAACTGCTCGTTCTTTTCCGGCGAAGGCGCCACCGCGTTCTGGACCTACGCGCCCGCGGCGCTGACTCCGCCGGCCTGGCGGCCGCTGGCGTTTACCGCCGCGACGCTGTTCGGCGTGGTCACCAGCGGGTTGCGGATGGCGTTTGGCGGGCACTTCTTCACCGACGTCGCGGCCGCCGGGCTGGTGACGTTTCTGGTGATCTGGTTGATGCATGGCTACATCTACCGCTGGCCATCGACCCGGCTGTCCGACGCGCGCATCGACGCGGCGCTGACGCGGTTTGCCTGGCCGCTCTACCGGCTGCTGGCGCGGCTGCGGGCGCGCGGGCGCTCCCGGTAAGTTCGACTTCATCCCGCCCGGGGCTATTAAACGCGTGCCCATCAGCGCGAAATTTGTTATTCGCGCATCGAACCGCAAACGAAGTCTGTCATTCCGATCGATTGGAAGCTCTATGAGTACGATCCTGAAAAGCCTGCCCAAGGGAGAAAAAGTCGGTATCGCTTTCTCGGGCGGCCTCGACACGTCAGCGGCGCTGGTGTGGATGAAGCAAAAGGGCGCCCGCACCTTTGCCTATACCGCCAATCTCGGCCAGCCTGACGAGGCCGACTACGACGAAATTCCGCGCAAGGCGCTTGAGTTCGGCGCCGAAAAAGCCCGGCTCGTGGATTGCCGCACGCAATTGGTCCACGAAGGCATTGCCGCCATCCAGTCCGGCGCCTTCCACGTCAGCACCGGCGGCATCGCGTACTTCAACACCACACCCCTCGGCCGCGCTGTGACGGGCACGATGCTGGTATCGGCAATGAAGGAGGACGACGTCAACATCTGGGGTGATGGCTCCACCTACAAAGGCAACGATATCGCGCGGTTCTACCGCTACGGCCTGCTGACCAATCCGAGCTTGCGGATCTACAAGCCATGGCTCGACCAGCTGTTCATCGACGAGCTGGGCGGCCGCGCGGAAATGTCGGCGTTCATGACCGCCAATGGATTCGCCTACAAGATGAGTGCCGAGAAGGCATATTCGACCGACAGCAATATCCTCGGCGCGACCCACGAGGCCAAGGATCTGGAGCGCCTGGACAGTGGCATCGAGATCGTCAATCCGATCATGGGCGTGCCGTTCTGGCGCGACGACTGTGTCGTCGAGGCTGAAAAGGTCGCCGTGCGCTTTGTGGAGGGCCAGCCCGTTGCGCTGAACGGCCGGACGTTCGCCGATCCCGTCGCGCTGTTCCTCGAAGCCAACGCCATCGGCGGCCGGCATGGCCTTGGCATGAGCGACCAGATCGAGAACCGGATCATCGAGGCCAAGAGCCGCGGCATTTACGAAGCTCCCGCCATGGCGCTGCTG
>JAYSPJ010000414.1:0-6886 GCA_043722155.1 Bradyrhizobium sp. | reverse complement strand
TTCGTTGGGTTTCCGCCGATCGTATTGACATTCCTCAACCGGCCAGCGGCTCGTCGCCGACGCTGGCGCCGGCTTGGGGCAAATGTGGGAAGGGGTTTCCCCGAACGGAAGAGGCAGGTTCACAATTTCGTGTGCGGTGGCGCCAGATCGGAGAATCCCTTAAGAAACCGCATGTCGCACACCCCGCCCGCCCAGATCGCCAGCCTTTACCGCTATCCCGTCAAAGGCCTCTCCCCGGAACCGCTGTCAAACGTCACGCTGGCGGTCGGCCAGACCTTTCCGGCCGACCGCCGCTATGCCATCGAAAACGGCCCCAGCGGCTTCGATCCCGCCGACCCGAAGTGGATGGTGAAGGCCTATTTCCTGATGCTGATGCGGGACGAATGGCTGGCGGCGCTGCACAGCCGTTTCGACGATGCCAGCCACGTCCTGACCATCCGCCGGAATGGCGTGGTCGCCGCCCAGGGTAATCTGGAGACCGCCGAAGGCCGGGCCGCCATCGAGCGGTTCTTCGCCGACAGCTACGCCGGATCGATCAAGGGGCCGCCAAAGGTTCTCTCCAGCGAGGGGCACAGTTTTTCGGATGTCGCCAGCAAGGTCGTCTCCATCATCAATCTCGGCAGCCTCCAGGCGATCGAGAACATCGTCGGCCAGCCGGTTCACCCCTTACGGTTCCGCGCCAACCTCTATGTCAGCGGCTGGCCGGCCTGGCACGAGTTCGATCTGCTCGACCAGACCCTTGCGATCGGCGACGCGCGACTGAAAGTCGTGAAGCGGATCACCCGCTGCACCGCCGTCAATGTCGATCCGGACACCGCCGCACGCGACCTCGGCATTCCGCGGGCGCTGACGCAGCGGCTGGGCCACAACGAGTGCGGCGTCTATGCCGAGGTGATCGCCGGCGGCACCATTGGCGTCGGCGATATGATCGCGGTGGAACAGCCGAAGCTCTTGTAGGCGGCCCGTCATTGCGAGCCAACGGGTCGCGCGAATGCGCGCCCGATGACAGGCTCGCGAAGCAACCCAGCTTAGCTCAGCAGGATGGATCGCTTCGTCGCTTACGCTCCTCGCAAAGACGGAATTACCTCAATTCGGCATGACGTAGGCATAGATCCGGCCGCGCGAAACCGGCGCCTCCCTGACCCGGTTGCCATTGTTGCCGGACACCACGATCGGATTGCCCTGGGCGTCGATGCCGCTGACCACGCCGACATGGCCGCCGCCGCGCCGCCCCATCACGGCAATAGCGCCGATCTGCGGCCCGGAGACGCGCTGGCCATAGCCTGCGAACGAACGCGCCATGTCCGAGCCGGTGCCGCGGTGGCCGGACCGCTCCAGAACCATGTTCATGAACCGCGCGCACCACAGCCTGCCGCGGCCGGTCGGATTGCCGCCGACATGCCGGCGCGCCTCGGCGACGACTCCGGATGACCCGAAGCTACCCGGCGTAGCCATGGCGGCCGGGTTGGCGTTGGATTCGACGCTGGCCTGGGCGTCGGCCATGCCGCGCGCCTGCATCTGCGCCACGCCGCGCTCCCAGCGCGATGCGCGCGCGACGTGCCGATAATGACGATGCCGGTGATGATGCCGGGCATGAGGGCCGGCGTGATGCTGATGCGCGTGAGCGTGCCGCCCTGCACCGTGGTGAGGCCTTGCTGAAGCCGGAGACGCGATGGCGAACAACGCCATCGAACACAAAGCCAGCGCAACGAGACGAAGCGACCGGCGAAACCCAACAACCAACTGAACCATACTCGACACGATCCTCTATGACACACCCCCAATTCCCGTCAGCTGGTGAAAGCCGACATCCGGGGTCGTAGTGCGAGGCGCGGTGTGGCGAGAGCAAGATACGATGCGGCAGTGCGGAAACCGTTTCGGGGTCATTCCGCGATCATTCCGTGACGAAAAGAAACGATTTTGCCTCATTGCGGACAACAGCATTAACTGCGATTTTCGCGGCCGGCCCACGAGAGGAATTCTGAAATGCCCTATGCCGTCACCAGCGATAATGTCCGACTCTATTTCGAGGAAGCAGGAAGCGGGACGCCGATCATCTTCCTGCACGAATTCGCCGCCGACCACACCAATTGGGAACCGCAGATGCGTTACTTCGCGCGCGGCCACCGCTGCATCGCCTATTCCGCGCGCGGCTATACGCCGTCCGACGTGCCGGCATCGAAGGACGTCTACACCTACAAGCATTTCTATACCGACGCGCTCGCCGTGCTCGATCACCTGAAAATTGCAAAGGCGCATTTCGTCGGGCTGTCGATGGGTGCCTATTCGTCGCTGCAGATCGGCCTCAACGCGCCGCAGCGCGCGCTGTCGCTGACGCTGGCCGGCGTCGGCTCAGGCTCCGGCCTCGAGAATCTCGAAGCCTTCCGTCGGCAATGCCAGGCCAATGGCGAGCAATATGAGACGATCGGTTCTGTGGAAGTAGCAAAAGCGACACGCGAAGCGCCGAGCCGGATTCCGTTCCTGCTGAAGGATCCGCGCGGCCACGCCGATTTCTACGCCGCCCTGGCCCGCCACGACGCCAAGGGCTCGGCCAACACCATGCGCAGCTTTCAGGGCGGCCGGCCCTCGATCTACACGATGACCGAGGCGATCCGGAAAGTCCCGACGCCTGCCCTGATCATCTGCGGCGACGAGGACGAAAACTGCATCGAACCAAGCCTGTTTTTGAAAAAGCACCTGCCGGCCTCCGGGCTCGCCTTCTTTCCAAAGTCCGGTCACGTGCTCAATCTGGAAGAACCCGCGCTGTTCAACGAGATGGTCGAGCGCTATATCGCGCTGGCCGAAGCCGGCCGCTGGCCCGCGCGCGATCCGAGGTCGATGGCGGCGGGGTAGCGCTCGCCGTCATTCCGGGATGGTCCGAAAGGACCAGACCCGGAATCTCGAGATTCCCCGATGTGCGATTGCACATCTGAGGTTCGCGTCTTCGACGCGCCCCGGAATGACTACGCCTACTTCGCCTTCTCCGCCCGGCTCAGCAGGAACACGCCCTGCTCGCCGAACATGTTCCAGAACCACCAGGGCAGGTTGACCCGCAAGGGCCGGCCGTACATGTCGAGCGCCACCGCGCGCTCCATCTTGACGTTGATCTCGTCGCACAGCTGCACGAAATCCTTGATAGTGCAGAAATGGATGTTGGGCGTGTCGTACCAGGTGGCGGGCAGGTTTTCGGTGCGCGGCATGTGGCCGCCGACCAATAGCTGCAGCCGCATTTTCCAGAAGCCGAAATTCGGGAACGAGACGATGGCGCGCCGCCCGATCCGCAGCAGGTTTTCCAGAACCACGCGCGGCTGCCGCGTCGCCTGCAGGGTTTGCGACAGGATCACATAGTCGAAGGCATCGTCGGGATAATTGATCAGGTCGGTGTCGGCGTCGCCCTGCACCACCGCGAGCCCCTTGGCGACGCAGCGGTTGACGCCCTCGCGCGACAGCTCGATGCCACGCCCGTCGATGCCGCGGGTCTCCAGCAGCTGCAGCAGGTCGCCCTCGCCGCAGCCGACGTCGAGCACCCTGGAGCCGCGCTCGACCATCTCCGCGACCAGCAGGTGATCGCCGCGATAATGCCCGGTGTCCGGCGCTACGATGCCGGAGAGCGGCAGAACCTGTTGCTGCATGGTCATGTCAGCCTCCAGCCCCGGTCAGCCCGCGCGCCTTGCCCGCGGATTCCAGGAAGGCCCGGGAGATGTCGAAGAATTCCGGAACGTCGAGCAGGAACGCATCGTGGCCGCGGTCGGTCTCGATCTCCGCGAACGACACCCGCGCGCTCGAGGCGTTGAGCGCATGCACCAGCGCGCGCGACTCCGCGGTGGGGAACAGCCAGTCGCTGGTGAACGACACCACGCAGAACCGGGTCTGGATACCGCGAAACGCCTGCGCCAGCACCCCGTCATGATCGGCTGCGATGTCGAAATAATCCATCGCCCGCGTCAGGTAGAGATAGCTGTTGGCGTCGAACCGCTCGACGAAGGACGAGCCCTGGTAGCGCAGATAGCTTTCGACCTGAAAGTCGGCGTCGAACGAGAAGGTCGGCAGGTCGCGGTCCTGCATCCGCCGCCCGAACTTGCGATGCAGCGCTGCGTCCGACAGATAGGTGATATGCGCGGCCATCCGCGCCACGCCGAGGCCGCGATGCGGGTGGGTGCCCTGCTCGAAATAGCGCCCATGGTGCCATTCCGGATCGGCCATCACGGCCTGCCGGCCAAGCTCATGAAAGGCGATGTTCTGCGCCGAGTGACGCGTGCTGCAGGCGATCGCCAATGTAGAGAACACCCGCTTCGGATAGGCCGCCGTCCACTGCAACGCCTGCATGCCGCCCATCGAGCCGCCGACCACGCAGAAAAGCGTGTCGATCCCCAGGCGATCGATCAGCATGGTCTGCGCGCGCACCATGTCGGGAAGGGTAATGATCGGAAAATCCAGTCCCCACACTTTGCCGGTGGCGGGATTGGTCGAGGCCGGCCCGGTCGAGCCCATGCAGCCGCCGATCACGTTCGAGCAAATGATGAAATATTTGTCGGTATCGAGCGGACGGCCGGGACCGACCATGGTCTCCCACCAGCCGGGCTTGCCGGTCATGGGGTGCAGATTGGCGACGTGCTGGTCGCCGGTCAGCGCATGGCAGACCAGAATGGCGTTGGAGCTGTCGGCATTGAGTTCGCCATAGGTCTGGTAGGCAACCTGGAACGGCGACAGATCAATGCCGCAATCGAGCTTCAATGGCTGGTCCGCGCCGAACGCCGCGACCTGCGAACTCGGATGGTCCGCCTCGTGCGCGCGCTCCTCGGTATGGATCGCGGGACTTGGTATCGACTGCAAGTTTACCATCGTGACCCTCCCCGGGCGACGTAAAAGACCGCCACGGAAATCAGGCCATAAAAAAACCCGGCCTGAACATAGGTTCGACCGGGATCACTTCTGTCCCCGGCCTGTTTAGCGAGTTGTTTAACGTGGCTGCAAGCCGGCCGGCTCAAATGACCACGGAATGAATTAAAGCTAGTCCCGGCCGGGCTTTTCGTCAAGACATGGCTTTGGTTAACAGGAGCCGAGACCCTCCCGGTGAGGAGGCGCCCTTGCGCCGTCGCGAACCATGAGAGAGAACGGAGCTCACATCGCTCCTCCCGACGGATCTTGGATTTCAGGCTTCGCATGTCCAAATCGCCGCCCGCCCCGCCCTCGCTCGAGGTGCTGCGCCAAGAGATCGACAGCATCGACGAACAGGTCCACCGCCTGCTGATGGCGCGCGGCGACATCATCGATCGGCTGATCCAGGTCAAGCAAACCCAGGAGGTCGGCTCGGCGTTTCGCCCGGCGCGCGAGGCCGCGATGATGCGGCGGCTGGTCGAGCGTCACCGCGGCATTCTGCCGATCGACACCATCGAGAGCATCTGGCGCGTCATCATCTCGACCTTCACTCACGTACAGGCGCCATTTTCGGTGCATGCGGATGTTTCCGCCGGCGAATCCGCGATGCGGGATTCGGCGCGGTTTCATTTCGGATTCGTCGTGCCCTATGTCTCGCATTTCAGCGCCCAGGCCGCCGTGGAGGCGGTGGCGAAGTCGAAGGGCGATCTGGCGCTGGTCCCGGCCACTTCGAGCCGCACGCCATGGTGGATCGCGCTCGAGGCCGAGGGTGCACCGAAGATCATCGCGCGGCTGCCGTTCCTCGAGCGCGCCGACCATCCGGCAGCCTTGCCGGTGTTCGTGGTCTCGCGCGTCGCCGACAGCGCCATGGTGACCGAGGTCGAGACGTGGAGCGTGCGGGTATCCGGCTGGAACGCCGAAATCGCCCGCGCGCTGTCGCCGCTGGCCGAAATCGTCGCGGTGCCGGACACCGCCTTCGACGGCGCGGCGCTGCTGGTATCGGTTTCCGGCTCGGGCAGCCTCGAGAAGATCAGGACCGCACTGGTCGAGGCCGGCGCCTCGGTGCGCTCATCGGCTCTCGTCGGCAGCCATGCAACGCGCTATACGGTGCCCCCGAACGGGGCGGCCAAGCCTTCTTGAATCCAGGCCCCAGCCTTGAGCCTCAAAGCCGCCCGATAATCCGGAGTTGAAGATGTCCCGCCCCGTGCCGAATCCCGGCATTCTCGAAATTGCGCCCTATACGCCGGGCAAGAGTCCGGTGCCTGAGCCGGGCCGCAAGGTGTTCAAGCTGTCGGCCAACGAGACCCCGCTCGGGCCCTCGCCGAAGGCGATCGAGGCCTACAAGCACGCCGCCGATCATCTGGAGGACTATCCGGAAGGCACCTCGCGCGTGCTGCGGGAAGCAATCGGCCGCGCCTTCGGGCTCGATCCCGACCGCATCATCTGCGGCGCCGGCTCCGACGAAATCCTCAATCTGCTGGCGCACACCTATCTCAGCCACGGCGACGAGGCGATCTCCACGACCCACGGCTTTCTGGTGTACCCGATCGCGACGATGGCGAACGGCGCCATCAACGTGGTCGCGCCCGAAACCAATTTCACGGCCGACGTCGATGCGATCCTGGCGCGGGTCTCGCCGCGCACCAAGCTGGTGTGGCTCGCCAACCCCAACAACCCGACCGGCACCTACCTGCCGTTCGACGAGGTCAAGCGGCTGCGCGCCGGATTGCCGCCGCATGTGCTCTTGGTGCTCGACGCCGCCTATTCCGATTACGTCTCGCGCAACGACTACGAGATCGGCATCGAGCTGGTGGCGACCACCGAGAACACGGTGATGACCCACACCTTCTCCAAGATTCACGGCCTCGCGAGCTTGCGGATCGGGTGGATGTTCGGCCCGGCCAACATCGTCGATGCGGTCAATCGAATCCGCGGGCCGTTCAACGTCTCGACGCCGGCGATGCTGGCGGCGGCGGCGGCGATCGAGGACACCGCGCATATCCAGATG
>JAYSPJ010000413.1:0-1643 GCA_043722155.1 Bradyrhizobium sp. | reverse complement strand
CGTGGTGGCGATCGCGATCGCCATGCCGATCATGCCGAAGAAATTGCCCTGGCGCGATGTGGCGGGACTGGACAGGCCTCGCAGCGACAGGATGAAAAGCACACCCGCCACGAGATACAGTACGGCAGCCAGATTGGCGTTCATCTCAGGTCCCCTTTGTCATCGTCACCCCGAGGTGCACGCCGCTCACTTGGCCTTCTTCTTGTACATCGCCAGCATGCGCTGGGTGACAAGGAAGCCGCCGAAGATATTCACGCAGGCGAAGACCAGCGCGACGAAACCGAAGCCCCGCGCCCAGCCGCTACCGCTCGAGATCATGGGAACGCCGACCGCGAGCAGCGCGCCGACCACGATCACCGAAGAGATCGCGTTGGTCACCGACATCAGCGGCGTATGCAAAGCGGGAGTCACCGACCACACCACGAAATAGCCGACGAACACGGCGAGCACGAAAATCGACAGCCGGAACACGAAGGGATCGACGGCCTGCGCGATATGATCCATGGCGGCTCTCCTTAAGCTTTCGGCTGGAAGTTCGGATGTACGACGGCGCCGTCCCTGGTCAGCGCGGTCGCCTTGACCAGTTCGTCGTCCCAGTTCACCGCGAGCGCCTTGGTCGATTTGTCGACCAGCGTCTCGATGAAGTTGAACAAATTGCGCGCGTACAGGCTCGACGCCGACGCCGCGACGCGGCCCGCGACATTGGTGTAGCCGACGATCTTGACGCCATCGGCGTCAACGACCCCGCCGGCCCTGGCGCCCTCGACATTGCCGCCGCGCTCGATGGCAAGATCGATCAGCACCGAGCCGGGCTTCATCGACTTCACCATCTCGGCGCTGACGAGCTTCGGCGCGGGCCGGCCCGGGATCAGCGCTGTGGTGATGATGATGTCCTGCTTCTTGATGTGCTCGGCGGTGAGCGCGGCCTGCTTGGCCTGATACTCTTTCGACATTTCCTTGGCGTAGCCGCCGGCAGTCTGGGCATTCTTGAATTCCTCGTCCTCGACCGCGAGGAATTTGGCGCCGAGGCTTTCGACTTGCTCCTTGGTCGCGGGCCGCACGTCGGTCGCGGTGACGACGGCGCCGAGCCGCCGCGCGGTCGCGATCGCCTGCAGGCCGGCGACGCCGACGCCCATCACGAACACCTTGGCCGCCGGAATGGTGCCCGCCGCGGTCATCATCATCGGAAAGGCCCGGCCGAAGGCCTCCGCCGCCTCGATCACGGCGCGGTAGCCGGCGAGATTGGCCTGGCTGGAGAGCACGTCCATCGCCTGGGCGCGGGTGATGCGCGGCATCAGTTCCATCGCGAATGCCGAGACGCCGGCGTCCGCCATCGTCTTCAGCGCGGCGTCGTTGCCGTAGGGGTCCATGATGGCGATCACCAGCGCGCCGCGCTTGTAGCCGGCAAGCTCGGATGCTTCCGGTCGCTTCACCTTGATGACGATGTCGGCGTCCTTGAGAGCGTCCGCGCTGACAGTGGCGCCGGCCGCGGTGAACTCGGAATCCGGCAGGCCCGACTTGATGCCCGCGCCGGGCTCGACCACGACATCGACACCGAGCGCCTTGAATTTCTTGACCGTGTCGGGCGAAGCGGCGACCCGCGGCTCGGACGGATCGATTTCCTTGGCAACGGCAATCTTCAT
>JAYSPJ010000412.1:0-13220 GCA_043722155.1 Bradyrhizobium sp. | reverse complement strand
CATCGTCGACCACGGCCCGGCGAGAACTCGCGACAGGTCGAGGACACGGCGGCCGGCAAGGGGCGGCAGGGGCTTTGCTGGTGTCGCGGGGTTGGTCATGGTGCTGCCTTAACGGGGCGTCGGGCGATGCGCGAGCCACTGAGGCGTTGACGCTCCCCCTTGGCCTATGCCACTTGGCACCAGCGCAAGGCCGCAACGGCAATGCGGGCGTAGCTCAATGGCAGAGCAGAAGCTTCCCAAGCTAGTGTTATTGGCAGTTTCACGCCCCAAAAGCTGTAAAACAGGCCTGTCCCGCGATCAATGTTCTCAGTGACTTAGAAAACGCACGTAAAACATGCGAAGCCCCTTTGGTTGCGAATATTGACCTAAGACGATCCGCCGATCGGCCGAAGCGGGGCCGGAAGTGGACCGTCGGTTCTTCGGCTCTACCCACCCATTGCGAACATTCGGTAGACGCTTAGAACCAGCTCGAACGGTGAGCGTGGCGAATGAGCCTTGGCTTGATGGAGCTCACTCGACCGATAGAGGACGAAGATGCCGTTGCACGATGCCATCGAAAGCGCCGCGGCAATCGTGCCAAAGGACGTGCGCTATATCAAGCTCGGCGACGGGGGCCGCTGGGCGAGCCAAGCCATCGAGCACGGCTATCTCGCCTTCGGCTATCACACTATCCCTCACCCTATGTGCGTCGCCGAAAATTGGGACGGCATTCGCCGACTGCTGAGCGACCGCAAGTCGGAAGGCGCCAAGACTGCAGGCGTCAACGAGGTGGCACAGTTCTATGAAATGGGATCCGACTGCCTCTGGATTACCTTTGCGCAAGGCCATCTTTGGTGGTGCTTCGCCGAGGAAGAGGTAGTCGAGATGCACGACGAAAATGACGGACCATCGCGCTGCCGGCGGGCAATCGGCGGGTGGCGTAAGACCGATCTCGCCGGGCGGCCGCTGCGAGTGTCGCAACTTAGTTCGAAGTTGACCCAGACCGCGAACTTTCGGGCGACCATCTGTAAGGTTAGGGAGCGTGACTATCTGCTGCGCCGCATAAACGCCATCGACGAGCCGGTTGTGGCCGAAGCCGCCCAAGCAAGAGGCACAATGATGGCCGTCGCCGTGGAGATGATCTGCGGGCTGCATTGGGCCGACTTCGAAACGCTTGCAGACCTCATTTTCGCTCGTTCGGGCTGGCAGCGTTCGACTCCCGTTGGCGAAGGACTCGCCGATATTGACATCCTGATGGAGCAGCCGACTACTGGCGAGACAGCGTTTGTGCAGGTTAAATCCACGGCCGACCAAGGCGTCCTAAACGACTATCTCAATCGGTTCAGAGCAAGCGATTATGATCGCTTCTTCTTCGTCTGCCATTCGGCGCGCAGCGTGCTGACGCTGCCCAACGAGCGCGGGCTCCATCTATTCGAGGGCGAGGCGCTCGCCGAAGCCGCGGTAAAGAACGGCCTGTTCGACTGGCTGGTCGAGCGCTCGAAATAAGCTGACGTTCCCTCCTTTGTTGACAACCACAAGGCCGCGAGAGAGGAAGTAAGCCGCGTTCAGGCTATTGGTGGGTGAACTTTTGGGGTCTTACGGCAACTATCATCGCAACGAGGCGACATATCAGACTATCGAGGATGCTGCCGAGCAGGTGAAATCTGGAGAGATTTGGGGGCGGGCTCCGAAGGATGGTTTAGGCCCGACTGTCCAAGCCTACACCGAACTCGGAGTGAGGCAGACGAGACGGATAGAGTTCACCACGGATGTCAAGCCTGGGTCGGATTCACCCTTTGAAGCATGGTGGTATCTAGGGTTGACGCCCGGCGTCGAACGCCGCGAGATGCACGGAGAGGAATACGCCTGCATCAAGGCCGACATTAGCGCGAATTTGCAGGTTTAGCGTCATGATCCGGCTCCTACGCATTCCGAACGCCCTTACCCCTTCGCCACAGGCCATCTTCTGGCGTCCAGTAGCTTATTTCGCTCAAGAAATCCGTAAAGGCGAAGACGGCCTTGACGCTTTTGACGCTGCGAGCTTCCTAATTGGAAACGATCTCTCGTTCGACTTGCGGCACTATGCCGGTCACCCCGATTTCACAGTCACATTTTACCTTGATGCACTAATCACGGACGTCGACGGCATCAAAGATGCCATCCACCGAGTCGTGACTGGCTTTGACTTGCCCGAAAGCGCTGTCGCGTGGCGTCGAGGAGATTCATACGCGGCTGGGATGTTGGGTAGCCCGCCCCGAATGAGATTGGGAGAAGGCGAAGCACGCGGGCTCGCACTTAAGATCGCTGGCAGAGCGAAGGATCATTTTGCGTCCATGCGAATGATACGAGACGAACTGCCCCGGATCTATCCTCTTTCCAACCTCGACAAGGTCAAATCTCAAACCCGACCGGCCGAACAACTATGGCATCAGATCGTGCGGAACGTCGTTTCGCATAAGGGGAGCGGCAACAGTCTTTTCAGCCGAAAACTTGCAGTGCGCGCTGGCGACGGCCTCAGAGTGACAGAGGCCGGGCTGACTTATCTGAAGAGTGTTGGATTCCTAGACTGAGTATTCTCTCGCCGCTTGTAACCTGGCGGGATCCATCGGACTTGTGAGGTTCCCGGTTCCTGCTTATCCCACACGAACCAAGCATAGGCCGTCGTGCCGCTCCCCTTTCGCTCAGCGCCTTTCGGATAAAAAGTAATCCGCTCGCTGAACACCCAGACGCGAGAAGGAGCGTTATCTCGGAAGATGGTGCGGTAGCGGTTCCCCCCTTCGAGAAATGCTAATCGCAGTAAAAGCGCAAGCTTTCGCGTAGTGCTTTCTAAGCCCTTCTTCACGAAGGCTTCCGCAGCGTTGTAGGGTGGGTTGGTAACGATATTCTCCGCAACACGATCGCTGCGCAAGAAGTCCTCACCCCCAATACCAAATCCGCGATCGTAAAGGTCGGTAGACACGACCTCACAGCCGGTCGTCGCAAGCACCTCGGACATCGAACCATCGCCACAGGCGGGCTCCCAGATGGTGCCCTCAAACTGCTCTTGTTCGATCAGAGCCAAAGTTGCCCAACCCGGTGTTGGATAGAAGTCCGGTCCGTCTAGGTCGGCGAACCTCTTCGTCGCGGGCTTAAAGGCGCCCTGCAAATTGTATGTCGGATCAACCATCAGCAGACTGTCTAGCCAGCACGCTCACCGACTTCCATCATTATCGCCCGGACCGTGAGCTGCTCGCACTTAGGATATCGCCAGAGGAGCGTTGGCATAGAAAACATTGCACCTTAGAAAACCGGCTTGGCGGATAAACCGCCTTACAGCCATCCCTTCCTTGGTTCGATCTGCGCCTGGGCCGAGCCGCACAGACTTCAACGGGGCTTCGCTGGGCGGATCGGTCGACAGGGCAATCTCGAGGTAGGGGACAATCCCCTTATTCGGCGCTGCTCTAAAGTTTACCTCGCCTGTCGGTTCAACGAGAACAAGGCGCCATTCTGCTTCATCTGCGAATGCTGGGTGTTTGAAAAACACCGAGAATATCGCCAGCATGGCTTCAAACGTATCTTTCGCCCATGTAAAGGATTGCTTTTCATCAGTTGTGGCAGCCGCGCGACGGGCAAGCCGCAATACCTGTTCAAACGCGTCACCTATGAGCCTCTCCTGCTTTTTTTCGTCATAGAGGACTTTGAAGAAGTAGTGATGCTCAGCAACTGTCGCTTCGAGCTTTTTCAGATATGCAATGTCGAGACTCAGACAATAGCTCTTGCCACGGCCATACGCGCGCCATTGGCTCAAAGAATCCCTCTTGGAGCTTAAGCAAACCAGATACGCATCGAAGACGGACTCATCCTCGTCGAGGTTTGCCAGGATCTCAGAGAGAAGCTGCTTCGCTATCGCACCGCGAACTGAGCCTAACTTCGATTCCAGCACACGCCGGGCGATCGTCGTCGCCCACCGCAACTCTGTATTATCATTCAGGAACTTGTAGTGGGTGGCTCTCAGTTTTTTTTCGGTGATGATCCCATACAGACCTGCAGAGTCGGTATAGTGAGATAGCCGGGTCAGTTTGGAGCCGACTGTATGATCCGTCTTCTCTAATGTGGTGACCAGAGCGTCAAAGTCTTCCTCACCAACGGGTCTTGGCTTCCTTCGCTTCGCTGATTCTGAAACCACGGTCTCGTGTTCCTCTCGCGTCCGGCACAGATAGGATGGCACGATCTCGTAGAAGCAACAAGAAATGCCCTGAAATACGGCCCCTTGTTGCAGGCGTGTCGCATGGGAGTGCGGAGCGCTGCCGGGAACCGGCGGGAATCTAAGGAAGACGCGTCGTCACCGAGCGGCATGGCGGTTGGACATAACGCGCGCTCTCAACGCGAACTCGTCGAAATAACGAGAGAAAAAATGGCGAGTCCGGAACGAGTCTAATGTCCGACCCTCAGACTCGCAGTTTGTGCCCGTGTGGTTGCTTTCGAGCGCGCGCCGGAACCTTCGGGATGACCGGATTGGGCGCTTTGCAGACGATGGCTTACGAACCCGTCGAATATCGCATTGCTTAGTTAAAACTTCCTCCGCGTGAGCGCCGAGTAGATCGGGGCTTTGCCCACCCGCAACTAATCGGTCGCGCTCTCGGTCGCCTCATTCTCGAAATCCGAGAGAGCGAGCTTCCGCTATAATTTTATCACCATGCAGGGCTTGCTTCCGGGTCGGCGTCTTCAGGGCGCTGGCAAGACGACCAAGACTGAACGCGAGCGAGCGCTGCCACGGCAGAAGTGTTTGTGTGTCCTTTGCCCACGCCGCCAGATCGAACCAAGTCTGAGCTGGGATTTGGGCGACCCGCGTTACCTGCTCACTCTCAGCCTCGCTGGTTTGCTCTTCAAGGACGCTCGCCGATCCCCCGGCGTGCGCTCGATCTCTCGACAGCAGGCCCGCCTCCACATCCGCAGGAATCTCGATCAACACCTGTCGAAACCCTTCCCAGCATGCCTCCTTCTTGCTCCACTCACCGACATCCTGGTTGCCCGGCGCCGCCGTCACATACTCCTGTGCATGGACGCTCAGAATCTCGATGAACGCCGCGAGCGCCGGGGATATGGACTGTGCGGACCATATCGCATCCAGGTCCAAGCGCTTGGCGGTGTGATGTGACAGCCAAGCCAGCAAGTACGTCACAATTTGTGCCCGGTGCCCGCCTAGTTTTTGGCGGGAGACGATCTTTTCCGCCTGCTTGAAAAGGATCGCGCGAGCGACGCACCGCTCGAAATATCGCTCGTCGGGGTCGAACGTCCCGCGCTGGTCGAGTGCGAACATGAAATCGAGGTAGTTCTTCTGGCCATGCCTGCTGACGATGTGCGGCAGCTGCGACCAGGTCTGTTCATATTTGGCGAGATCTGTCTTGGTGATGAGCTGGTTGCGCGGGTGGATAAGCTCCCACTTGCGCCGCTCGGCCTCGGTCGGATTCTCGGCAAGGGCATCGTGATACTGACCCCTTGCACGTTCGTAGAACCAGCGGGTCTGGCGCTGCATCCCGCTGAGCGGCGGAGCCCAGATCGACCGGGACAGCTCCTGCATCTTTCGATGAAACGGATGGTTCGACGAGAAGTCGGCCATGTTGACCTTGTTCTGATTGTTTGCCGACTGGGAAATGCGGGGTGCGATCTCCTCGACGTCGCCGTCACTTAGAATCTCGGTGATCTTGACTGGAACCTGGAGGAGACTCGCATCGACCTTGTCCTTCCGCCACGCCCGAAAGATCGACCCGGTCGTCTGGCCGCCGTTCACGATCTGGAAGTCGTCAGCCGACAGAAGGTCGGCCGTACCGTCGCCATGATCGACAATCTTCAGTCCTGTCGCGGTGACGGACAAGCCATTGTTGAAGGCGAGGAACATCTGGGGCTCCTCGATGATCGTTTTGCGAATCCCCTGGTTCACCTTGCCCTTGAGCTGGAGAAAGCTCCGGACGTTTCGTTCGAGCAGTCTCGGCCCGTGCTGCCGATACATTTCCACTAGCAGGTTGCCAGGCAGCACGGCCATCAGGCAGCGGTATCCGCTTCCGGGCGGGCTCGCGACGAGGCAGCGGACAGCACCGCCGAGTTTCGGGAAATCGACATGGATGGGTTCGCGGCTGGCACCGCTCGAGACCGCTCGGTGAAGTCGGCGCAGATCCCAGAGATGGCTCGAGACTTCGATCGGGCCGATCATGAAGCTCTCGATCTGGTCGATGCTCGCGAGCCCGTCAGTGATGACGAAGAGCCGTACATGACTGAGATCGTTGCGAGCCTCCCAGACGGCCCGTGTCATGTCGTAGCCCTTGAGGGCCTCCTCTCGCTCCTTATGTAGACCGCCGAGCGCCTTTTCGAGATAGCTGCCCACACGCCGGAACGCCGCATCGATATCCGCCTTTGGAACGGTGCTGGCCGTGCCGTCGAGCCGCGGGACGACAAGGAAAAGGTCGAGCCGATCATTGTCCTCGGAAAGGAAATATCCGGAACAGCGTATGCCGCGGCCTTCGACCGGACAGGGAATGCCATCGTCGATCTCGCCAGCGTCGGCCAGATGCTCGAACATGAGTTCAGCGAATGCTTCGGCGCGCATCGCGCCGTCCTCGGCTGCATCGGCGCGCGCAATCACGTCCTGAAGGATGTTGACGGCGTACGTCTGAAGATCGTCGATCTCAGCCATCTACGAACTCCAGAAGGGCTGCGGCGTCACCGGCACTGATTTCGAACGGGCCGAGATCGTCAGCGATGATCGAATAGTGGATGTCGCCGACACCAGGTGGCAGGTTGGCCTCGGTTAGTCGCGGAAACTCGCCCTCGACGCGGAAGTAGCGTGACGAGGACAGACGCCACCGGTTCGGAAGATAGATCGGTGCATGGACGTCGAGATAGCTGCCGAGCATCAGCCGATCATCGAACAACCGCGAGGCGACCGGATCGCTCGCAAGCAGTTGCCTAAGTCTGGCGACAACGACCGGCAGCGATTCTCCTAGACTGGCGCTTTCGTCCAGCCTTAGATGGGCTAGGACGAGCGAGTTGTGCGGACGCTCGTCGAGCTGCTTCTCGTTTGCGATGATGATACGCGCGTGTCGCTTGGCGAGGCTCGTCTTCACCTCGACCGCGGCACCGCCGTGAATGAAATCCTGGTGCGCCGGTTCCGGTCCCACCCACGCCGTCACAGCCGCCAGCAGATCCAGTCGCGGCAGCATCAGCGTTTCGAGGATCAGAAGTTCACCAACCATTCCTCGCTGCTGTTCGTCCGAGAGGCCTTCGGCAGGGACGCGCTCGAACAGGCCCTGCCAGAGGCACAGGCGATCGATGCATCGTCGAAGCGCAGCCGCGACGGTTATCTCTCCAGTGGCGGCGTCGATGAGGTCCGCCGAAAGCACGGCGAAAATGTCCATCAGGCGAGTATCTTCGAGCATCACGCGGAGGACCGTTCGCTCGTTCGGTGTCGCGATTACCTCGTGGACGGTGCGAACGCCTCGGCAGGTCGGGATGCGATCTCCCGCCGGACGATAGGCTCCGTCGCCTTCGATTAGCAGGCCCGGGCACCCGCTGGGCCAGAAAAGGCAGGCAAAGACATCGGCTGCAGCTTCGGTATCGAGGCGCACGCGCTGTACTCCGGCGGGCTGAGCTGGCTCCTCGCCGAGGCTTCGCCAAGCTTCGATCATGCGCGCGGGCGTCATTCGAAAAGACTTTCCAGCTGCTTCACGCTGTTCTCTGCGTAATCGACGAGTGGAGCATCATCGTCGAACGGGAAACTAATAGCGAAACCCATCAGCGGCAGGTCGGCCGCGAGACTAGCCGCGATCGGGTAAATTAGCAGAAGCCCACGGTCGCGACTGCGCTGGCGGCGAATGAAGGGGCCGCTTGGGCTCTTCGGCTGATCTCTTTTCGGGTCTGCCTTCTTGTTCCAAGCATCCATCGTCTGCTGCATTGCGCGATTCTGCGCGGTTCGATCGAGATCCCTTACCTCGTCGGCTGGGCTTACTAGCCGCCCGATCGTAATCCGCCCCTCTTCACCCTGCTTGTCGGTAGTTCGGTTCGTGAGCGTGACATCATACGGGCCGATTTTCTTCGATATGCCCGAATCCCCCTGTCCGGCGAGAATCACCGTCCATGTGCCTAATCGACCGGCAGACACCCTGTTAGAAACATATTCGGCCAGTGCGCGCGAATTCGCCTTCCATGAATCCCGGGACGTTTCGATCTGACGAAGGAGCCTTACGATCTCATCTCCAGCTACCTCATCCCATTGCTGACGCCCGCTTTGACTGCGCTTAGGTAAGCGTTCCAGAAACGCTGCGAAAGCGTCAAAGTTTGCCTGCGCCTGCGCTTCGTCGAAGGATACAGTTTCGGATATCGTGCCTGAGAAGCCGGCTCGCCTTCTCGAACTCGCCCGCATCTTATTGGCCGCCGTAATGAGCAGTCCGTCTGGATGAGTTCGGACCCGATGACCGAATTGGAGGGGCGTCTGTCCGGTGCTGAAGGCAAGGTCAAATTCCTCGCGCAGTTCAGCTGTAGCGGTCGCAATGTGCCGGTACCAACGAACCAGAACCGGTGAGGTGTATAGTCTGCAAAGGTCTGCGTATCGTGGACGATAACCGAACCACCGACCCATCTGCATCAGCGTGTCGTACATCTTTGACGTGCGGATAAAATAGCTGACGGAAAGACCCTCTAGAGTGAGTCCGCGAGAAAGCTTGTCGCCACCTATTGCAATAACCGACAGGCCGCCGGGATGATCGGAATAGTCAAGGGCGTCCTTCGCTGATCCGTTCAGTCGACGGACGCGAATGCGGTTTGCCGCGTTGAATAACTGTTTTTTGACGTCCTCCCAGACAACCGGCGGTAGATCATGATCCGATAGGGCCGCCCGAAGCTTCTCCGACTTGGCGGCGAATTCTTCTCTCCAAAGGGCAAGGAATTCGGCAAGGGCTGTCCCGCCGGTACCAGGAAACTCAAGCTGCCGTACTACGTCGACGAGATAGTCGTCGACCAATCCAGCGACCTTTTCCTGAACGTCTACTAGACGGCTGACATGAACCAGCATGGAGTTGTCCACGTTGATGTCAGCGCGAGTGCGCCGCGCTGCGCACACGAGAATGAATGCGAGAATTGCTTCCTTGAGTGATTCTGGTAGCTCCGTGACAGGGTGGGTCTTTTTGTGGCCCACGGGAAAGACCGCCGCTGCGTCAATAATCGGCCGGATTATAGGCAGCCCTTTGTCTTCACCTTCGGCCCCAGGCCGGTTGACGCCAAACACCCTGTCCGGTCCGATGTAAGATGACGGCGCCGGCAGATTGATGATGAAACTGCGCGGAAAGAGATCGGGGCCGCCTATCTTGTGCTTCGCCTCATGGTGCATGAACACGTTCGCGAAAGGCGTCGCCGTGTAGCCGACATAGGCGCTCTTTTCGAACGAGACGAGCAGGCGACGGATCAGAAGGTTGGTTTTTGTCGGATCGGCATCCTCGTCGATCGTTCCATCGTCGTTGCGATATTCGTTCGTGTTTGCAGATGCATAATCAGCCTCGTCGTCAATGACGAGCATAGGAACGTCGCGCACGATCTTGCCCCCGGGCGTCGAAGAATCATCGACCCCTCGCACCGACTGCACCCAAATCAGCAGATTCTCCAAAATGCTGACGCGCTTCTTCACTACGAGGATGATTGGATCCCGACCTCCTGGAATAAGCCGGGTACCGTTTGCCGTAGCGGCTTTGAAATCTCCTCCATCAGCGCTGCTGGTAAGTGAATGAGCGACGAGGAACGGCGCGCTTGGCATCTTGCCAGCACCAGTGCGCTGGTTTTCCTGATCCTCGGCGAGAAGGCTCAACCTGGTGTCGAAGCCGAGGAAACCCTCATCAAGGCGAAGCTGGGTCTGGCTTCGAAGACTGTTGTGCACACCCGCCAGCACGATGACGAGCGGAAAGCCGGCATCGACCGCCTTGCAAATGAGCCCCGTATAGTTCCCGGTCTTGCCGGACTGGACATCGCCGACCACAAGCCCTCGCCGGTCCCAGCTTCCGGCCGTCTCCGGGTCACGAAGCCGATCGAGAATGTCGTCGGTCATGCGGTCGAGCTGAACCAGCGGACCGGTGGCCCAGCCCTTGCCGCGATCCATCCAGTGGCGATATCGCTCCCAGAACGCGAACGGATGCTTTTCCCTAGCGACCTTCACCCATGCACTGAACTCCTTGTCGTCGATGATAGAGTAGCCGCCGACCAGCGTGTTGTTCTTCGCTTCGAGCTTTCGCAGAAGACGGGTGCGATCGACCTCGCGATATGGCGGCATGGCAATCACCAGGTCTACAGTGCGCTCCAGCGCCTCCTGCGTGATACGGGTTTCAAGTTCGAGCAGCGAGTTCGCAGTGCCATATGCACTGTTCAACAGCTGTTCCGGTATTCCGCCCGCCATAACTTTCCCCCAAGGTATTTCTTATTGTTTGGCTGCTGCCGCGCGGGCAACCTCATCCAGAAACGCCGTCACAATTTCCGGATGATTGTTGAACGGCTCCATGGCCAGCAAGGCCCTCGCAGCTTCCGCTTTGTCGCGCCCGCCTTCGACCATTGCATCGAAGACGGCTTCCATCGCCTTCTTCAGCTCCGAGGCTGCTCCTTCGAAGGGTTGCCCGAAGGCGTCCGGCATTTCGGCATTGTTGATGACAATCAGCGGCGCCGGGATGGTCTGCTCGATCAGACTGAACAGCGCTTGGAGCGGCGCGCGCTCCTCGGCGCCATCGAGCACCTTGCGCACGAGCGGATGATCCCGGTTGATCTTGTAGAACGACTTTCCGTGCCTGGTCAGATGCGTCCACAGGAACGCCTCCTTGTCGCCGAGCTGCCGCTGAATGACCTTACCGCGGTGTCGGTAGATGCTCGAAGCTCGGGCGCGGGCGGTCCGCGCAATGCGCTGCAGGTCGCGCCGAAGTGCCGCAGGCGGCCGCGCCCGCGACTTCTTCACGTCGATCTGCCACTGAAGGTCAGCGGAATTCGCAAGGTCGATGCGGATGCGCGCGAGCTTGAAATGCTCCTCCTTCTGCATTCCCAAGCCAAGCCAGTCGCCGGCTACAAGCAGGCGACGATTGCGATAGATGTAGAACCCCTGATGCGCGTTCCAGCCCTTGGGTCCAGCGGCTGCCTGATGCTGATCGGCCGTGATCCTGCTATGATGCGGCAGGATGAACGGCTTGACCTCGACCTTCTCACCGTCGGCGACGAGCAGTTCGGCCGTCTGGGGATCGGTGAAGTCAACGTCCTCCAGAAACGGATCCCACGGCTCAATTTCGCGGCCATTCATGTGGATCTTGATCGAGCCCCGCCCCTTGAGGAAACGATGGAACACCATCGACAGGTGGTGCTTCACGGCATCGGCACGCTCGCGAAAATGCTTCTGAGCTACCTCGTCGTCATTTCCTGCACTGCCAACAAGGGTGTCAAGGCGATCCCAGAACAGGATCGTGCCACTCTTCTGCGGAGCGAGCAGCGCACGGTCTTCGGCGGTAAGAAGATCCATCTTCTTGAGCAGGCGCCACTCGCCGGTACCGGTGTTCGCGATGTAGTCGAGATCCCAGCGGCGCAGCGCCGGCTCCGACGCCTTGGTCTTGCTAAGCACGGTGAGGCAGCGACACTGCGAGATCGATGCCGTCTTCATGCCTAGGCCGAACCTGCCGAGATCGTTAGCCGCCCGATCGGCGAGAGGGCTGAGGCTTCCCGGCTTCATCGCCTGGCGAAGCGCGTCCTCCGTCATTCCCTTGCCGTCGTCGCGGATCAGGACGCGGGAGTCTTGACCATCCCATTGCATGTCGATCCAGATGTTTCTCGCTTCGGCGGATATGCTGTTGTCGATGATGTCGGCGAGAGCGGTGGGGAGGTCATAGCCGAAGGCCCGAAGGGATTCGAATAGCTCCGCCGCACCGGGACTGGCGATATCATAGTCAGGCGACACGGTTCAGCCTTCTGGTATCGGCTGCCACATTCGCGGCAGCATCCTTAGCGTTCAGGATGGTCCAGAGCGCCTCGCCGATCCAGCGTGCCAAGAGCGGCGGAACAGCATTGCCGACCTGTACATATTGCTCGGTTCGGTTTCCCTTGAAGAGATAGTTGTCCGGAAAGGTCTGCAGCCGGGCAGCTTCGCGAACCGACAGGCTCCGGCACTGCAGCGGATCCGGATGGATGAAGTAATGGCCATCCTTCGATATGTGGCTTGTCACCGTGGTCGAGGGACCGCCTGAAAGTTGAACCCGAAACCGATCCGCGAACTTTCCGGAATTCCAGTTCTCATGCTCGGGTGCGAGCTCCTCCGGATAGTCCGCTGCCTTTGGCGACCGCCCTGCGACTTCGGCAAAGACCGCCGCAAAGAAGTAGCGTGCCAGGTCGCTCGCCATGTGGCTGCGGGTCGCGTGATTGGGCAGTGTCTCGAGCTGCGGATCTGTGAGCCAGTCTCGAAGATTAGTCGGGCAATCAGGCGAGATGCCCACGCCGCGTGCTTCGCGTGGAGGGACGTCGTTCAGTCCGTTGAATGAAGCGAGGCAGGCTGCCGCCCGCCGTGTGAACGCGATCTGCTCAGCATCGGGCAGACCGGTATCCATGTCGGCCACGAACGCCATCGCGACACTCACGACCTGTCTCCACTCGTTCTTGCTGTCGATGCCCCGGCTCAGTCCGCTGCGGAGTTTCGGCATGCCGTCGAGAACATGGCTCACCCTGGCAGTCAGATTGTGCCGGACCATCAGGTCCGCGAGCGAGGAGTCGGGAACGCCCTCCGCTAAGTCGGACCTGAGCCCGACGACAATCACACGATGCCTTGCCTGGGGAACGCCGAAGTCCTCCGCACGAACAATGAAATCCGACGCCGTCGGCTCCAGCCTGCCCAAGTCAAACTGTCGTCGCGACCTAGGGTCGAGCGCAATCAGACGGTATGATTCCCCGCCCTCGCGCTCGCCACGCAGGTCGCGGAGAACCTGATCGAATATTCTGTTGCGTCCGTCCACGGATGACGAGAGCATGCCCTTTACGTTCTCCATGACGAACGCCGCCGGCCTTAGCCTGTCGAGGATCCGGATATATTCTTGGTAGAGGAAGTGCCGACCGTCCTCGCTGGCGACATACCCCTCCTTCCCCTGATTGCGGGCGCGGCCAACCAAGGAGTATGCTTGGCAAGGGGGGCCGCCGATCAAGATGACGTTTCCGTCACTTTCGGCTCGGATCTGGTCCAGCCTCGGGTTAAGCCGGGTCTCGGGGTCCTC
>JAYSPJ010000411.1:0-1604 GCA_043722155.1 Bradyrhizobium sp. | reverse complement strand
AATTTCCCGCCCAGACATAATATTGCGCCGACGCAACCTATACCTGTCGTCATCCTCGAGAACGGCATCAGGCATTTCCGGCTGATGCGCTGGGGCCTGTTGCCGGCCTGGGTCAAGGATCCCAGGAAGTTCACCCTTCTGATCAATGCGCGCTCGGAAACCGTGGCGGAAAAGCCGGCCTTCAGGAACGCGATCCGGCGGCGGCGCTGCCTGATACCGGCGGACGGCTACTACGAATGGCAGGGCTCGGAAAAGCCCAAGCGGCCGTACTTCATCCATCGCCGCGACGGCCAGCCGATCGGTCTGGCGGGACTGGCGGAAACCTGGGTCGGCCCTGATGGCGAGGAACTCGACACCGTGGCGATCGTCACGGCGCCGGCGAGCGCCGATCTCAGCGTGTTGCACCACCGCGTCCCGGTGACCATCCCTCCCGGCGATTTCGGGCGCTGGCTCGATTGCAGTGATGACAGCGCCGAGGGCGTGATGGCGCTGTTGACCGCGCCCGCCATAGGCGAATTCGGCTGGCACGCGGTTTCAACCCGGGTCAACCGCGTTGCCAATGACGACGCGCAACTGATCCTGCCGATCACGGCCGAGGAGCGGGCGGCGGAGGAGCCGAAGCAGGCGGGCCCGCGCAAGCCGTCGGCGGTGGCGCCCGAAGATGACGGGCAGGGGAGCTTGTTTTGACAACTCTATACGTCGTCAACCGGCGACGCCGAGCAATTGCTTCAGCTTCAGTACGGCGCTGTCCGGCGTCGTGAGCACCGGCCGGCCCGACGTCTCGGCGACCAGCGCCGCCGCCGGCGCCATGCTGTATTGCGCCAGCGCGATCAGGTCGCAGTCGCGCAAGTCGCGTGAGGCTTCCGCGACCAGGCGATCGTGTTCGGCGCGGTCCCCGCGATCCAGCGCCGCCAGCGCGCCTGCCGCCAGTTTCGGCACGACCTCGACGGAAGCGGGAAATTCCGGCGGCATCGAAACAAGCGTCGGCGCGAAGGTCGAGAGCAAACCGATCCTGCGGCCACGGGCGACGGCCTGCTCGATCATCGCGGCATTGGGCTTGAGCACCGGCATCGGTGCGTGCGCGCGCGCGACGGCCTCGATGCAGGGGCCGAAGGCCGAGCAGGTGAACAGGATCGCGTCGGCGCCGGTGGAGGCCGCATAGCGTCCGAGCGACAGGAAACGTTCCGTCATCGCGTCGGTGAGGCGGCCATCACGCGCCAGATCCGCCGACAGGCTGTCGTCGAGCAGATTCATCAGGCTGGCGTCGGGCCACAACCGGGCGAACGAGGCCTCGATCGGTTGAATCGAATGCTTCAGGGCGTGGATCAGGGCGATGCGCATGGGAAGTCTTCCGATTCGTAGGGTGGGCAAAGGCGCGCTTGCGCCGTCCCACCATCCTTTAACGAGAGAGTGGTTGGTGGGCACGCTGCGCTTTGCCACCCTACACAAAAATATTCAGCGCCGCATACTGCAGCAGCATGATGGTCTTGGCGTCGGCGATGCGGCCGTCGCCGATCATGGCCAGCGCCTGATCGATCGCCAGCTCCAGCACCTCGATATCCTCGCCTTCGTCGGCGATGCCGCCGCCGCTGCCGATCTTCATG
>JAYSPJ010000410.1:0-7546 GCA_043722155.1 Bradyrhizobium sp. | reverse complement strand
GGTCGGGTTAATCGCAGTCGCGCTGCTGTTCGACTTCCTCAACGGATTGCACGACGCCGCCAACTCGATTGCGACGATCGTATCGACCCGCGTGCTGCGTCCGCAATATGCGGTGCTGTGGGCGGCGTTCTTCAACTTCATCGCCTTCATGGTGTTCGGGCTTCACGTCGCCAATACCATCGGCACCGGCATCATCGCGCCCAGCGTGATCGACGCGCAGGTGATATTCGGCGCGTTGATCGGCGCTATCGCCTGGAACCTGATCACCTGGGGATTGGGAATACCGTCCTCCAGCTCGCACGCCTTGATCGGGGGACTGGTCGGGGCCGGCATGGCCAAGGCGGGGCTTTCGGCTGCGGTCTGGAGCGGGCTGACCAAGACATTGCTCGCGATCGTGCTGTCGCCGCTGGTCGGATTCTTGCTGGCGCTGGTGTTGGTCGCGATTGTGTCCTGGGCCTCGGTGCGATCGACGCCGTTCGCGGTCGATCGCGCCTTCCGTATCCTGCAATTCGCCTCGGCCTCGCTGTATTCGCTCGGGCATGGCGGCAATGACGCGCAAAAGACCATGGGCATCATCGCGGTGCTGCTCTATTCGCAAGGACACCTCGGCTCCGAATTCTCGGTGCCGTTCTGGGTGGTGCTGTCGTGCCAGGCGGCGATGGCGCTGGGCACCCTGATGGGCGGCTGGCGGATCGTCCGCACCATGGGACTTCGGATCACCAGGCTGACGCCGATGCAGGGTTTTTGCGCCGAGACCGGCGGGGCCGCGACGCTGTTCATGGCGACCTGGCTCGGGGTTCCCGTCTCGACCACGCACACCATCACCGGCGCCATCGTCGGCGTCGGTGCGGCGCGGCGGGTCTCGGCGGTGCGCTGGAACGTGGCGAGCTCGATCGTCTATGCCTGGGTGATCACCATCCCGGCCTCGGCAATCGTGGCGGCGCTGGCCTACTGGGCGGTCAATCTGATCCCCCACGCCAAATAGGAGGCAAGTCGCCGGCTTCAGCCCCACATCCCGGCGACGATCCGGCCGATGCAGACGGTCCGCAACATTCCCGCCAGCAGCGTCGTCCCCGCGTATGATATCGATGGATTGGAGGTCGTCCTCGCAGATCCCTATATGAGGTCGAGCGGGACCGTGCGCAACCTTGCTGTCTGGCCCTCCAAATCCCCTTGCAAATCCCCTTGATTGCGCCCGTTTTCCCTGCCACAGGCTCGTTGATGTCCGATCTCGCCCTCACTGCCGAATCGCCGCCCCGTTCGCCGATCGCCTCCGAAGTGCTGCGGCGGCGGACCTTTGCCATCATCTCGCATCCGGACGCCGGCAAGACCACGCTGACCGAGAAACTGCTGCTGTTCGGCGGCGCCATCAATCTGGCGGGGCAAGTCAAGGCCAAGGGCGAACGGCGCAACACCCGTTCCGACTGGATGAAGATCGAGCGCGACCGCGGCATCTCGGTCGTCACCTCCGTGATGACGTTCGAATTCAACAACCTCGTCTTCAACCTGCTGGACACGCCGGGCCATGAGGACTTTTCGGAAGACACCTACCGCACGCTGACCGCCGTCGATTCCGCCGTGATGGTGATCGATGCCGCCAAGGGCATCGAGGCCCGGACCTTGAAACTGATCGAAGTCTGTCGTCTCCGCGACATTCCGATCATCACCTTCATCAACAAAATGGATCGCGAGAGCCGCGACACCTTCGATCTGCTCGACGAAATCGAGAAGACGCTGGCGCTCGACACCACGCCGATGACCTGGCCGGTCGGTCGCGGCCGTGATTTTCTCGGCACCTACGATATCTCCACCGGCGGCATTCGCCTGCTCGAAGGCGGCGGCGCCAAGACCGGCGCGGCCGAGAACATTGACGTCGCCGAACTTGCAGGGCGCAACGCCAATCTCGATGTCAACGAAATCACCGAGGAACTCGGGCTGGTGAAGGAAGCCAGCAAGCCGTTCGATCTGGCTTCCTTCCGCGAAGGCCACATGACGCCGGTCTATTTTGGCAGCGCGCTGCGCAATTTCGGCGTCGGCGATCTTCTGGAAGGCCTCGGAAAATTCGCGCCGCCGCCGCGCGCGCAGGAGAGCAATCTGCGCAAGGTCGAGGCATCGGAGCCGCGCATGAGCGCCTTCGTTTTCAAGATCCAGGCCAATATGGATCCGAACCACCGCGACCGCATCGCCTTCGCCCGGCTGTGCTCGGGCAAGCTGACCCGCGGCATGAAGGCGAAACTGGTGCGCACCGGCAAGAGCATGACCCTGTCCAGTCCGCAATTCTTCTTCGCGCAGGACCGCTCCGTGGCGGACGAGGCCTTTGCCGGCGACGTCGTCGGCATTCCCAACCACGGCACGCTGCGGATCGGCGACACCCTGACCGAAGGCGAGGACCTGACCTTCGTCGGCGTGCCGTCCTTCGCGCCGGAAATTGTCCGCCGCGTCCGCCTCACCGATGCGATGAAGGCGAAGAAGCTGAAGGAGGCGCTGCAGCAGATGTCGGAGGAGGGCGTGGTGCAGGTGTTCCGGCCTCGCGACGGCGCCCCGGCGCTGGTCGGCGTGGTCGGCCCTCTGCAGCTCGACGTGCTGAAGGCGCGGCTCGATGCCGAATATTCGCTGCCGGTCGAGTTCGAGGTGTCAGAGTTCCAGCTGGCGCGCTGGATCTCGTCCGATGACCGCAAGAAGCTGGAGACGTTCATCGCCGCCAACGGCTCCGGCGTCGCCGACGACGTCGACGGCGATCCGGTGTTTCTGGCCAAGAACGAATTCTACCTCGGCTACACCCGCGAACGCGCCGAGGGGATCGTTTTTTCCAGCATCAAGGACGTCAAGAAGAAGGCGTAGGCGGGCTCGGCGGCGCGGTTCCGCCCCACTCGTCGTCCCCCGGCTCTTGACAGGGGGACCCAGTACGCCGCGGCTTCTCGATTCAATCAGCCGCGTTGCTGGGATGCCGGCCACCCGTCAAGACGGGGATCGGCGACGATTGCCGTGCGGATATATATGCATCCAGTGGATGCCAGAGGACAAAACGGTGCCGGTCCTGAAAGCGCGCGGCCGGCATTTTTCCGGCGGTTTCGATCTCAACGTCTTCAAGACCGGCAGCGCCGGGCAGCAAACCCGGAATCTCGAATTGTCCTGCTAATGGTCGTCCCTCTCGAGATTCCGGGTCTGGCCCTTCGAGCCATCCCGGAATGACGGGGAACGTTTTGGCGCATTGCGGCCCCAACCGCAAAAGTGTTACCCGAAGGTTGCAAGACAACCCCGCCACGGAGGAAACCTCATGGGACTATCGGTGATGATCCTGGGTCTCGTGCTGTTCTTCGGCGTCCATACGCTGACCACCCAGCGCGCGTTGCGGGCGCGCCTGATCGCCTCGACAGGCGAGGGCGGCTACAAGATCGGCTATTCGCTGGTCTCGGCCACGGGCCTCGCGCTGATCTTCTGGGGTTTTGCCAAATACCGCGCGACCGGCTGGATCGACGTCTGGTACCCGCCGGCGGCGATGAAGCACGTCGTGGCGGCGCTGATGCTGCCCGCCGTCATCCTGGTGGTGGCGTCCTATATCCGCGGCCGCATCTACACCACGCTGAAGCATCCGATGCTGACGGGAATAAAATTGTGGGCGGCGGCGCATCTGCTCGCCAATGGCGATCTCGGTTCGATCATTCTGTTCGGCGCGTTCCTGGCGTGGGCGGTGTTCGACCGGATTTCGCTGAAACGCCGCACCGATGGCGGCGCGCCGCCGATCCCGATCGGCGGCATGGGCAACGACCTGATCGCGGTGGCGGTCGGGCTGATCGCCTATCTGGCCCTGGCGTTTGCGTTCCACCCCGTCGTGATCGGTGTCCCCGTCGTCGGAGCTCAATGAATGTCTGTGCAATCGGCCATCAAGCGCAAAACTGCGCCGGATATACGCGCCCGCAAGAACGGCGAACCGATCGTGATGCTGACCTCGTATCACGCCCACACCGCCGCCCTGGTCGATCGCTATTGCGACGTCATCCTGGTCGGCGACTCCCTGGGCAATGTGATGCACGGCTTCGAGACCACGGTGCCGGTGACGCTCGAGATGATGATCCTGCAGGGCCATGCGGTGATGCGCGGCTCGCAGCATGCGCTGGTCGTGGTCGACATGCCCTTCGGTTCCTATGAAGCCTCGAAGGAGCAGGCGTTTCATTCCGCCGTGCGAATCCTGAAAGAGACCCATTGCGGCGCCGTCAAACTCGAAGGCGGTGAGCGGATGGCGGAGACTGTCGCGTTTCTGACCGAGCGCGGCATTCCCGTGATGGGCCATATCGGGCTGACGCCACAGTCGATCAACACGCTCGGCTCGTTTCGCGCCCAGGGCCGCGAGGAGGGCAGCTGGCAGCCGATCGAGAACGATGCGCGGGCGATTTCGCAAGCCGGCGCCTTCTCGGTCGTGATCGAGGCGGTCGCCGAACCCCTGGCCAGGAAGATCACCGAAGCCATCGCCATTCCCACCATCGGAATCGGCGCCAGCGCTGCCTGCGACGGTCAGGTATTGGTGCTGGAGGATATGCTGGGCTTGTCGGCGCGCACGCCGAAATTCGTTCGCCGTTACGGCGATCTCGGGCCGATGATCGAGGCCGCGATCGAGGGCTATGCTGCCGACGTGCGCTCGCGCTCCTTCCCGGGGCCGGAGCATGTCTACGGCATGAAGGCGAAAAGCTGAGACGGGGCGCCGCGATGGACTGGTCGCAATATTCCATTCCCGCCATGCGGCTCGAGGCGCGCTTCGGCGACCGCGTGGTGCCGGCGTTCTGCGAGCGGCCGAAAAGCATCTGGGGAATGATCGCGGACGCCGCCGCCCGAAATCCCGATGGCGAGGCGCTGGTCTGCGGCGACCGGCGGATGACCTGGCGCGAGGTCGCGCAGCAATCGGCTCGGATCGCGGCGGGGTTTAGCAAGCTCGGTTTGCAAAGCGGCGATCGCGTCGCGCTGCTGATCGGCGACCGCATCGAGTTCGTGCTGGCGCTATCGGGTGCGGCGTATCTCGGCCTGGTGACGGTTCTGCTCAGCACCCGCCAGCAGAAGCCCGAGATCGCCTATGTGCTGACCGACTGCGGCGCCAAGGTCCTGATCTTCGAGGCCGGTCTGGCCGATCGCCTGCCGGAAGCCCGCGACGTTCCCGATCTCACGCATCGCATCGCCGTCGATGATGATGATGCGCGTGTTTCGCAATTTTCCGATCTCGCCGGTCACGCGCCGCTGCGAGAGCCTGCCGATGTGGGCGAGGAAGACACCGCGATGATCCTCTACACCTCGGGGACCACCGGGCGGCCGAAGGGCGCGATGCTCGCGCATTGCAACGTCATCCATTCGGCCATGGTGTTCGTGTCGTGCCTGCATCTCACCGCGGCGGATCGCTCGATCGCCGCCGTGCCGCTCGGACATGTCACCGGCGTGGTCGCCAATATCATGACCATGGTCCGTTGCGCGGGCGCGCTGATCATCATGGCCGAGTTCAAGGCCGCGGAGTATCTGAAGGTGGCGGCGCGTGAGCGCGTCACTTACACCGTGATGGTGCCGGCGATGTACAATCTCTGCCTGCTGCAGCCGGATTTCGACAGCTACGATCTGTCGAGCTGGCGGATCGGCGGCTTTGGCGGCGCGCCGATGCCGATCGCCACGATTGAAAGACTGGATGCCAAGATTCCGGGCCTGAAGCTGATGAATTGCTATGGCGCGACCGAGACGACGTCGCCGTCGACCATGATGCCGGGCGAATTGACCGCAACCCATATCGACAGTGTCGGCCTGCCATGTCCCGGCGCCGATATCATCGTCATGGACGCCGCCGGCCGCGAACTGCCGCGCGGCGAAATCGGCGAGATATGGATCCGCTCGGGCTCGGTCATCAAGGGGTATTGGAGCAATCCGAAGGCGACGGCGGAAAGCTTCACGAGCGGCTACTGGCATTCCGGCGATCTCGGCTCGATCGACCGTGAGAATTTCGTGCGCGTGTTCGACCGTCAGAAGGACATGATCAACCGCGGCGGCCTGAAAATCTATTCCGCCGAAGTGGAGTCCGTGCTGGCCGGGCACCCCGGCGTGGTCGAAAGCGCCATCATCGCCAAGCCGTGCCCGGTGCTGGGCGAGCGCGTGCATGCGGTGATCGTGACCCGCGGCGGCGGCGTCAGCGCGGAAGCCCTGCGCGCCTGGTGCGCCGAGCGGCTGTCGGACTACAAGGTGCCGGAGACGATGGATCTCACGCTGGAGCCGTTGCCGCGCAATGCCAACGGCAAGGTGATGAAGCGCCAGCTGCGCGAGGCTTCAGCGGTGATTGTGGCCGCGGCGCAACCCTAGCTAGCCCTGCCGGGCGGGCTATAGTTTCGGCGCGCTGGCCTTCGGCAACGGATTTCGCTCGTTCTGTTCCCCGGCAAGCGCTTCGCCGTCGATCGTGGCCGCGCTCACGATGCGCTTGAAATCCATCAGCGTGAATTGTGCATTGCCGACCCGGTCCGGCGTGGCGCCCGGCGTCAACTCCACGACGAGCGCGCCGTCGCAATTGGCGCCTTTTGCCTCGCTCAGCATGGCGTCCAGGGTTTTTTCCCTGGCCAGCGAGCGTTTCACCACAGCCACGCAACTGCCCCGGCCGTTGCTGTCGTTCAGCTTGATCGCAGTTCTCGGATCAAGCGGCCGGTCGATCGCCTCCAGCGCCGTCGCTTCCTTGTACTTCGCGCCGACCGACATGATCGAACCTTTACGATAAAAATAATAGAGGTGCTGGTTTCCGACAATGGTTGGGGCGCCGTATTTGTCCATGACCTGCTTGACCATCTCGGTCTTGGAAGGCTGCTGGTCCGGGGCAAATGTCAGGTTTCGGCCGACGAAATAAGCGAGGTTGGCGCTCGCAGGCGAGGAGAAGCTGCTGGAAAGCACTTCGCCGGTCTGTTTCGGACCGGAGGGAAGGGTGAAAATCAGCGCAGCTGTATAGCTGAGGGCGGTCCCCCCAAATTTCTGCTCCTGAGTATCCGCCTTGCCGCGTCCCCTGAACGACGATTCGAAGATCGCCCGTGCGGATGCAGCCGAGGAGTCTGCGGAGATACCCAGGATATCCGGGCGCGCTTTTTTCGAGAACGCGGTCTCCGGCGTCTTCGGCTTGACGTCGTAAGCCAGGGAAGCTGCGGGCAGGGCTGCCGGACCGACGGCAATAATGACAATCAAGGCACGGCGAAGCATGAACCACCTGCAAAACAGAAACAAAAGGAAAGTTGATGGATTACGCCAATTTTCGAACGGCGATGTCAATATCGCTCTCCCTGGACCACGGCTTTAATATTGCCTCGGGCGGCTGCCGGATGACGATATTCCCGGGGTGATCGATCTCTCCGGGGACCGCAATCGATTCAATTTGCTTCTCAACTTGCGCGCAATCTCGAAGGAATTTGCACCAATTGGCTTCATGCAATCTTAGAAAGTTTTGCATTAGCATTACAGTTGCTTTTGTTACGGGGTTCTGAATCCATGGGCAACCATGATTCGCACATCGTGGACGCAGACAGCGTCGATTGAAGAGACGCTTGCG
>JAYSPJ010000409.1:0-2719 GCA_043722155.1 Bradyrhizobium sp. | reverse complement strand
GCCGTTCTTCGGCTGCTTCAGCCTGAGCTTGTCGAGCACGCGCTTGAAGCGGTCGCGGTCCTCGGCGAGGTCGATGGCGTCGGGCGAGGTGCCGAGGATCGGCACATTGGCCGCCTCCAGTGCGCGGGCGAGCTTTAGCGGGGTCTGGCCGCCGAACTGCACGATGACGCCGTGCAGCGTGCCGTTCTTGCGTTCGGTGGCGATGATCTTCAGCACGTCCTCGGCGGTGAGCGGTTCGAAATACAGCCGGTCGGCGGTGTCGTAGTCGGTCGACACCGTTTCCGGATTGCAGTTGATCATGATGGTTTCATAGCCGGCGTCGTGCAGCGCGAAGCAGGCATGGCAGCAGCAATAATCGAACTCGATACCCTGGCCGATCCGGTTCGGTCCGCCGCCGAGAATGATGACCTTCTTCGCGTCGGACGGCGCGCTTTCGTCGGCCAGCGCGCCTGCGAACGGCGACTCATAGGTCGAATACATATAGGCGGTCGGCGAGGCGAATTCGGCCGCGCAGGTGTCGATGCGCTTGAACACCGGGCGAACCCCGAGCGCCTGGCGCTGCGCCGTGACCTCGGCCTCGGTGGCCTGGGTCAGCACCGCGAGCCGCGCGTCCGAAAACCCCATCGCCTTCAGGGTCCGCATGCCGAATGCATGCGCGGGCAGGCCGCACTGCTTGATCTTGCTTTCCATTTCGACGATGCCGCGCATTTCCGCCAGAAACCACGGGTCGATCTTGCAGGAGGTGAAGATTTCCTCGTTGCTCCAGCCGAGCCGCATCGCCTGCGCCACCTGCAGCAGACGGTCCGGCGTCGGCGTGCCCAAAGCGGCGCGGATCGCGTTCTTGTCGTCGCTGCGGCCGAGCCCCTCGATCTCGATTTCGTCGAGCCCGGTCAGCCCGGTCTCGAGGCCGCGCAGGGCCTTTTGCAGGCTTTCCTGGAAGGTGCGGCCGATCGCCATCACTTCGCCGACCGATTTCATCGAGGTCGTCAGCGTGGTGGAGGCGCCGGGAAACTTTTCAAATGCAAAGCGCGGAATCTTGACCACGACGTAGTCGATGGTCGGCTCGAACGAGGCCGGGGTCGCACCGCCGGTAATGTCGTTGGCGATCTCGTCGAGCGTGTAGCCGACCGCGAGCTTGGCCGCGACCTTTGCAATGGGAAAGCCGGTCGCCTTGGAGGCCAGCGCCGAGGAGCGCGACACCCGCGGATTCATCTCGATCACGACCATGCGGCCGTCGGCCGGATTGACGCCGAACTGCACGTTGGAACCGCCAGTCTCCACCCCGATCTCGCGCAGCACCGCCAGCGAGGCGTCGCGCATGATCTGGTATTCCTTGTCGGTCAGGGTCAGCGCCGGCGCCACCGTGATGGAATCGCCGGTATGCACGCCCATCGGATCGAGGTTCTCGATCGAGCAGATGATGATGCAATTGTCTTTCTTGTCGCGCACCACCTCCATCTCGAACTCTTTCCACCCCAGCACCGATTCCTCGATCAGGACCTCGTCGGTGGGGGAGGCGTCGATGCCGCGTTCGACGATCTCGATGAACTCCGCCTTGGTGTAGGCGATGCCGCCGCCGGTGCCGCCCATGGTGAAGGAGGGGCGGATGATGGCGGGCAGGCCGATATCGTCGAGCGCGCGCAGCGCATCCGGCAGGTTCTTGGTCTGGATCGAGCGCGGCGTCTCCAGCCCGATCTTGGTCATGGCCTCGCGAAAACGGCCGCGGTCTTCCGCCTTGTCGATGGCGTCGGCGGTGGCGCCGATCATCTCGACGTCGAACTTTGCCAGCGTCCCCTGCTTGCGCAGGCTCAAGGCACAGTTCAGCGCGGTCTGTCCGCCCATGGTCGGCAGCAGCGCAAAACCGCCGGGAAGGACGTAGCGTTCCTTTTCGATGATCTTGGCGACGATTTCAGGCGTGATCGGCTCGATATAGGTGGCGTCGGCCAGTTCCGGATCGGTCATGATGGTGGCCGGATTGGAATTGACCAGGACGATGCGGTAGCCCTCGTCCTTCAGCGTCTTGACCGCCTGGGTGCCGGAATAGTCGAATTCGCAGGCCTGGCCGATCACGATGGGACCGGCGCCGATGATCAGGATGGTGGAGATGTCGGTTCTTTTGGGCATCAAGTCTCGTGGGCTGGGAAATGGGCACAAAAAAAGGGCGCGCCTGCCGCGCGTCCCTCAAACCCGGCGCTTGGGATCAACCTCGCGCGCGGGTGGTCTTTAGACCAGATTCCGCACCCGCGAAAGGGCCTTAAAGGCCCAATCAACCGGCATTTTGCACCCGTCTTCGCTCTTCCCGCCGCCGCTCTTCGAGCGATGGCGCGGCAAGCGGTCGGGGGCTGGCTTGCCTGGTCTAGCCGAAGCTGCGGCGCAGCGAAGGCTGGAGGCCCGGCCTGGATTCGAACCAGGATAAAGAGCGATGCACTGCTCTCGCGTCGATGCTTTCCGCCACCGGGCCGCGCTGATCATCGCCGATCACGCCGCTGTGAGCTATTCATGCCGCTTATTAACCCTAACCGGCCGGTGAAAACGCGTGCCGCGCCACAAATGTCATCCGCCACGGGTTGTGTCCGATATTGAAATGCGCGCGCGAGGCGGTAAATCCGCTGGCGGCCAGCTTCGCGACCATCTCGGTCTCGCTGTAGCGTTGCAGCCCGACCCTGGAGCGCAACTGCCGGTAGTCCGACAGCGCGGTCGAGACCAGCCCGATCACGGC
>JAYSPJ010000408.1:0-1722 GCA_043722155.1 Bradyrhizobium sp. | reverse complement strand
TCGCTGACGGTGTCGCTGATCGCCGTGTTCATCCCGCTGTTGTTCATGTCCGGACTGGTCGGGCGCATGTTCCGCGAGTTCGCGCTGACGCTGACGATCGCGGTGGTGACGTCGGCGGTCGTCTCGCTGACGCTGACGCCGATGATGTGCTCGCGGCTATTGAAGCACGTTCACGAGGAGTTCGAGGTCCCCGGCCTTGCCGCAGTCTCCCGCGGCATCGACCGCATGGTGGAATTCTATCACCGCACGCTGCTGTGGGTACTGCGGCGCCAGCGCGCCACGTTGCTGCTCACCTTTGCAACGCTCGCGGCGACCCTGATCCTCTACGTCATCGCGCCAAAGGGATTCCTGCCGTTGCAGGACACCGCATCGATAACGGCGGTGACCCAGGCCGGTCCCGACGTGTCGTTTGCGGAAATGCAAAGCCGGCAGAGCAGGGCGGCGGCGGCGATCAAGGCCGATCCTGACGTGACCGGCGTTGTCTCGGTGATCGGCGCGGGTTCGGTTAACCCGACCACCAATGTCGGCCGTCTGGTGATGACCCTGAAGCCGCGCGGCGAGCGGCGCGACGACGTCTCCGCGGTGATCGCGCGCCTGAAGGCGCTGACGGCGTCGATCCCGGGCATGACGATCTATTTTCAGCCGGTGCAGGACGTCCAGATATCGACCCAGTCGAGCCGCTCGCAGTATCAGTATACGCTGACCGGCACCGACGCGGAACTGGTGAGCCTGTGGGCCAACCATCTGGTGGCCGAACTGCGCCGCGATCCGCTGTTCCGCGACGTCTCGTCGGAGGCCCAGGACGGCGGCTTGCGCGCGTCGCTCGACATCAGCCGCCAGCGCGCCGGCCAGCTCGGCGTCAGCATCCAGGCCGTCAACGACACCCTGAACGACGCGTTCGCGCAGCGGCAGATTTCCACCATTTACGGGCAGGCCAACCAGTACCGGGTGGTGCTGGAGGCGATGCCGATCTACCAGCGCGACCCCTCGATCCTCTCGAAGCTCTATCTGCCGGGGGTGGCCGGCGCCCAGGTGCCGCTGTCGGCGGTGGCGACCCTGACCCGCACCACTGCACCGCTGGCGATTTCGCATCAGGCACAGTTTCCCGCGGTTTCGCTCAGCTTCAACCTGGCGCCGGGCGAGGCGCTCGGCGACGCCGTCAACGCGGTCAGATCGATCGAACAACGCATCGGTATGCCCGGCAGCATCGTCGGCGTCTATGCCGGCGACGCCGCCGAATTTTCAAAGTCGCTGGCCGGACAACCGTGGCTGATCCTGGCGGCGCTGGTCACCATCTACATCGTGCTCGGCGTGCTCTACGAAAGCTACATTCACCCGATCACCATTCTCTCGACGCTGCCGTCGGCGGGCGTCGGCGCCATCCTTGCGCTGATGCTGTTCGGGCAGGACCTGTCGGTGATCGGCCTGATCGGCATCATCCTGCTGATGGGTATCGTCAAGAAAAACGCCATCATGATGATCGACTTCGCACTCGATGCGGAGCGGCACCAGGGCATGTCGCCGACCGACGCGATCGTGCAGGCCTGCCTGTTGCGGTTTCGACCGATCATGATGACGACGCTGGCGGCCTTGTTCGGGGCGCTGCCGCTGGCGGTGGAAAGCGGTACCGGCGCCGAGCTGCGCTTTCCGCTTGGCATTTCCATCATCGGCGGTCTGCTGCTGAGCCAGCTATTGACGCTCTACACGACGCCGGTGATCTAC
>JAYSPJ010000407.1:0-2184 GCA_043722155.1 Bradyrhizobium sp. | reverse complement strand
GCCGTGCCGCAGCGGGACAGACCTCGCGCATAGTGTGTAGCGGTTAAGATTGGGTCATTTCGGCGATCCGCCGCTGCCTAAAGCCCCTCCCCGGCGGGGGGGAGTTATCACTTTGACAAAACATGACACAACGGGTAGTGCCTCTGATCGACAGGCCGGTGCTACCATTGAGATCACCGAAGCTATGATTTCGGCGGGCGTGGGGGTTTTGTGCTGGGAGGACGTTTCGGTTGGGCCTTGGAGTGCGGATCGAGAGATTGTTCGCGACGTGTTTCTCGCAATGCTTGCAGCTGCAAACCTTTCTCAAGATTTGGAATCGCTAATTCGGCAGAACTAGCGACTTCCAGGAACGCGTTGGTATCGTAGCACACGACTTCCGCACCCACGGTTGTCTCGTCGGCATTGAGCGTCTTCATGGTGCGAAATGCGAGCTGTCCAGTCTCGGTTTGGCCTAGGAATACGCCGTGGGCCACTACGTTGCGGCAGGCCAGTGCTGCTTGAAATCCCGCTGTTCCAAACCAACCGTCAAATAGCTCGCAGGCGGACTCTCCCCGCGCGACCGCAAATTGCCGTGCGATCTTAAGCTTTTTGCTGAGAGGTGTTGCGCCCAACAGTATCAATACCTGGCCTTCGCTTATGTTGGAAAGCGCGCAAAGATGCAGCGTCAAAATGTCCTCAATTTCAGCAAAGGCTCGCACGACACGCCCCATGGCATTGTAAGTCGCATTCGTTATGCAGTAAGGTTTGAGCGATGAAGTCGAGGAGCTGAATATCATGACCATGCGCACCTCACAGACCGGCACCTCGCGCGAAGCGATGCCCGACGTGCCGAAAGAGTCAACCGACTCAATCGAACTGCGCCCCGATGGTGAAGAACGCTTCCGCGCCGCCGTTCGTGCAGCCGCCAAGAGCGGGCCACTGCACAGGCCGTCGAAGGGTTGAAGGTTCTGACGCGGGCCTTTGCGTCCGTGGTGCAGTCTACGCCCTGACGGCAGCACCTTCACGATCAGTCCGCCGATAGGTGAGGCGCTTGCCGACGATCCCGGAAATCGACTTCACCATGCGCTCGCGATCGGTCACGCCTAGCGCTTCGCGGTTGTTATAGCGGAAGTCGAACTCGGCCAGATAGCGCTTCAAATGCTCGCCGCTGACATGGTGATAGGTGCCGATGATCCCACGCTTGAGGATCGAGAAATAGCCCTCAATCGTGTTCGTATGAGCATCGCCGCGCACATATTCGCCGATGCTGTGATTGACGACTTCATGGCTTTTGAACATCGGGCCGATGATGCGATATTGCCCTTCACCATCGGTCATGAAATTGGTGGCGCTGGCGTCGGCAAGCTGTTCTTCCAGCAGCGGGCGAAGGTTCTTGGCGCTGATATTGGCAAGGTGATGCGAACGGACGCGGCCTTGGCGCTCGACCAGCGCGAACACCATTTCCTTGCCCACACCGCCGATATGATCCGCACGGCGCTTGGAGCGATGCTTGTTCTTTTCCTTGCCGCCGACATAGGTTTCGTCGGCTTCGACGGTCATGCCTTCGCCGCCGAGCGGGGTCAGGTCGGTATCGCGCAGGCTCTCACGGATGCGATGGCAGAGGAACCAAGCGGTTTTCTTCGACAGGCCCAGCATACGGCCAATCTGTAGCGCGCTGATGCCCTTCTTGCTGGCCATCATCAGGTGCGTTGCGGCCAGCCATTTGTTGAGCGGGATCTTGCTGCGCTCGTAAAGCGTGCCGACGGTGACCGTGAACTGCTTGCGGCAGTCGTTGCACATGTAGAGGCCGGGGCGCGCTGTGGTGCCGCCAATCCTCGTACTCCTGTCCACGACGCCGCAATGCGGGCAAGGGCGACCGTCTGCCCACAGCTCGTGCTCCAGCCAATCGCGGGCTTTGTCAGCGTCGATGAACTCGGGACGATAGAGGTCGGTGGACATGGCAGGCTCCTGTTGAAGCCGACACTAGCGATGGTATATGTTTTGTCAAGGTGATAATTACCCCGGCGGGGGGAATTATCACCTTGACAAAACACCTACCATAGCTAGTGTCGGCTCCAACAGGAGTCCGCCATGTCCGCGTCCGATCTCTACCGCCCTGAATTCATCGACGCTGACAAGGCCCGCGAATGGCTTGAGCACGAGCTGTGGGCTGATGGTCGCCCCTGTCCTCATTGTGGCGTCGTG
>JAYSPJ010000406.1:0-6067 GCA_043722155.1 Bradyrhizobium sp. | reverse complement strand
GGTGACAAAGACATCCCTCTCGTGAACCAGCTTGCCGTCCCAGTCGCCGCCGGCCTGGAACGGCACCAGCCGGCCGCCATGCGACACCGTTCGTTCCAGGATGATATGCGGATCGACGCGCACCAGTTCGCCATTGTGATTGGCATAGCGATCGCAGGCGCCTGCCGCGCCGGGCTTGATGTAGCACATGACGGGGCAAGCATCGCAGCGGATCTTGTCGTCGGCAGCATCAGTCGTATCAGTCAGCATGAACAAGCTCTCGAAGCCAGCGTCAGACTGTCGGACGGCCAGATCAGGTGCGGCGTATCGTCAGCGGAGTTCGGGCAGCGAACCTGTCGTGTCTCTCGCCGCCCGCATCTTGTTCGTATACGAACGATGTTGCGCGCGCCGCCGAAACCTGTCAAGCGCCTCGGCGCGCGAAAATCGCCGCTGCCGACAAAAACCGCAGTTTGCCTCGACGCCTTGTTCATAAACCGGGCAACGGATTTCTCCGCATGACGGTGCGCTTGCACGTTTGTATGCAAACGGTATCTTCACCTCGGCTTTTTGAGGCGATGTATTGCAGCGCAACCGTTGCAGCGGGACCACTGACATGACGCAGAGCACGATCCGCCTGACGGTCAACGGCCGGATCCACGACGTCGACGCCGCCCCCGACACAGCGCTACTCTATGTCCTGCGCAACGACCTTGAACTGAACGGGCCGAAATACGGCTGCGGGCTCGGCGAATGCGGAGCCTGCGCCGTGCTGATCGACGGCGTGGCCGCGCGCGCCTGCGTGATCCCGATCGAGGGCTGCGTCGGGCGTCACATTGTGACGCTCGAAGGTCTCGGTTCGCGCGATCAGCCCGATCCGGTGCAGGAGGCCTTCATCGCCGAACAGGCCGCGCAATGCGGCTATTGCCTCAACGGCATGATCATCGGCACCAAGGCGCTGCTCAATCGCACGCCTCATCCCTCCCTGAACGAGGTGCAGGAAGCGCTGCGCTATCATCTGTGCCGGTGCGGCGCGCATATCGAAATCATGCGCGCGGCGATGCGAGCGGCGGGCCACCTCACCGAGGCGGCGGACTGATGACCGGTCCGGACGCTCCGATGAATGTATTGCCCGGCTCCTTGTCGGTCGTTCGCCCGGCCGGTTCGGGCGCGAACGGCGGCTTCGAAACTTTTGTAAAAATCACATCGGACGGTTCGGTCACGGCCTTCAACGGCCATGTCGATCTCGGCACCGGCATTCGCACCGCGCTCGGGCAGATCGTCGCCGAAGAACTCGACGTGTCCTTTGCCCGCGTCGTCGTCGTATTGGGCGATACTTCCGTCGTTCCCGACCAGGGCGCGACCATCGCCAGCGAGACCATCCAGATCACGGCAGTGCCTCTGCGCAAGGCCGCCGCCCAGGCGCGGCATTTTCTGCTGGCGCGCGCCGCGGAGCGGCTGGAGCTGGCGGCCGAGGATCTCTCCATCGAGGACGGCCTGATCCGCGGCAGGGATAACCGCAGCGTCAGCTACGGCGAATTGATATCAGGCGAGGCCATCCGCCTCGAGCTTGCAGACGATGTCCCGGTGAAGGCGGTCGGCGCCTACACCGTCGTCGGGCAATCGGTGCCGCGCACCGACCTGCCGGCGAAGGCGACCGGCGAACTGGTATATGTCCACGACGTGCGCGTGCCCTCGATGCTGCACGGCCGCGTGGTGCGCCCGCCCTATGCCGGCGTCGATGTCGGCGCTTTCGTCGGCACCAGCCTGATCGCGGTCGACGAGGCTTCGGTCCGCGATATCCAGGGGCTGGTAGCGGTGGTGCGGATCGGCGATTTCGTCGGCGTGGTCGCCGAACGCGAGGAAAACGCCGTCAAGGCCGCCGCCCGGCTCAAGGTGAGCTGGAAGCCGACCCCGACGCTGCCTGATCTGAAGGACATCGAGAAGGCGCTGCGCGCCAACCCGTCGACACCGCGCACCCTGATCGACAAGGGCGACGTCGATGCCGCGATCGCGGCGGCCGCCAAGCCGATGGCGCGGACCTATATCTGGCCGTACCAGATGCACGGTTCGATCGGCCCGTCCTGCGCGGTCGCGGATTACAGGGACGGCGCCATCCGGGTGTGGTCCGGCACGCAAAATCCCCACATCTTGCGCGCGGACTTGGCGTTGCTGCTGCAAAAGCCGGACAGCGAGATCGACGTGATCCGGCTGGAGGCGGCCGGCTGCTACGGCCGCAACTGCGCCGACGATGTGACGGCGGATGCGGTGCTGCTGTCGCGCGCGGTCGGCCGCCCGGTCCGGGTGCAGCTGACGCGCGAACAGGAGCACGCCTGGGAGCCGAAGGGCACCGCGCAGTTGATGGACGTCAACGGCGGACTGAACGCCGACGGCGGCGTCGCGGCTTACGATTTCGCCACGCGCTATCCGTCGAACGGCGCGCCGACGCTGGCGCTGCTGCTGACCGGCGCGGTCGCGCCGGTCCCTGATGTGTTCGAGATGGGCGACCGCACCGCGATTCCGCCCTACGATTACGACGCCATGCGGGTGGTGGCGCACGACATGCCGCCGATCGTGCGGGCGTCGTGGTTTCGCGGCGTCTCAGCGCTGCCCAATACCTTTGCCCATGAATCCTACATCGACGAACTCGCCACCGAAGCCGGCGTCGATCCGGTCGAATACCGGTTGCGTTACCTGAAGGACAAGCGCGCCATCGATCTGGTCAACGCCGTCGCCGAGCGCGCCGGCTGGACCCCTCGCCCGGTCTGGAAACAACCAGAAGCCGAAGGCGACATCGTGCGCGGGCGGGGCTTTGCCTACGCGCTCTATGTCCACAGCAAATTTCCGGGGTACGGCGCGGCATGGTCGGCCTGGATCGCCGACGTCGCCGTCAACAAGGCAACCGGCGATGTCAGCGTGACCCGCGTGGTGGCCGGGCAGGATTCCGGCCTGATGATCAATCCGGAGGGCGTGCGCCACCAGATCCATGGCAACGTGATCCAGTCGACCAGCCGCGCGCTGATGGAGGAAGTCTCGTTCGACCGCCATGCGGTGACGGCCCGCGAATGGGGCGCCTACCCCATCATCAAATTCCCCGACGTTCCCAGTATCGACGTGCTGATGCTGCCGCGGCAGGACCAGCCGCCGCTCGGCGTCGGCGAATCCGCTTCGGTGCCGAGCGCCGCCGCCATCGCCAACGCCATCTTCGATGCGACCGGCGTGCGGTTTCGCGAATTGCCCTTCACGCCGGAACGAATTCTGGCGGGATTGCGCGGCGAACGGCAGACTGTGCCAACTCCGATGCCGCTGGCGGCGCCAACGCCGCCTGCTCCGACCGACCGATGGCAAAACCCGTTCGCCGGCCGGCGCGGCGCCTTCGCGACGGCCGCGGCATTGTGCGTTGCTGTAGTTGGCGTCGCAACCGCAGCGCTGCCGTGGCGGGCGATCGCGCCGATCGCGCGGCCGGATGCGTCGACCTGGTCGGTCGCCACCATCGCCCGCGGGGGGCAGCTGGCTGCCCTCGGCGACTGCGCGATCTGCCACACCGTTGCGAACGGCGCCGTCAACGCCGGAGGCCGGGGAATCGAGACGCCGTTCGGCACGATCTATGCGACCAACATCACGCCCGACGTCGAGACCGGGATCGGCGCCTGGTCCTATCCCGCCTTCGAGCGCGCCATGCGCGAAGGCATCCACCGCGACGGCCGGCATCTCTATCCGGCGTTTCCCTATACCCACTTCGCCAAGACCAGCGACGCCGACCTGCAGGCGCTCTATGCGTATCTGATGGCACAGCCGGCGGTGCGCGCCGAGACGCCGGCGAACACGCTGGCGTTTCCGTTCAGCCGGCGGCCGCTGATGGCGGGATGGAACGCGCTGTTTCACCAGCCCGGCACATTCCAGCCCGACGCCGGCCAATCGACGACATGGAATCACGGCGCCTATCTGGTCGAGGGGCTCGGCCATTGCGGCGCCTGCCATTCGCCGCGCAATGCGCTGGGGGCGGAAAAGGCCGGCGCCTACCTCGCCGGCGGCTTCGCGGAGGGCTGGGAAGCGCCGCCGCTGACGTCGCTGTCGCGTGCGCCGATCCCCTGGAGCGAAGACGAACTTTTCGCATATCTGCGGACCGGTGAATCCCGCCTGCACGGCGTCGCCGCGGGACCGATGGCGCCGGTGGTGAAGGAGCTCGCCGCCCTGCCCGACCAGGACATCCGCGCCATGGCGGTCTATCTCGCGTCGTTCAACGAAGCCGCGACCAGCCAGCCGGCGCAGGCCGCACTCGCCGCCCGGCTGGAAAAGGCGACCCTTTCCAGGGTGGTTTCGGCATCGCCTGTCGGCGCCCGGCTCTATGAAGGCGCCTGCGCGGTGTGCCATGCGGTCGGCGGCGCGCCGCTGTTCGGCAGTCGGCCGTCGCTGGCGCTGAACAGCAATCTGCACAGCGCCGTCCCTGACAATCTGATCCAGGTGATCCTGCACGGCATCGCGGCGCCGGTGTCGAGCGACCTCGGCTACATGCCCGCCTTCAAGGACAGCATGAACGACGACCAGCTCGCCGAACTCGTCACCTTCCTGCGGCGGCAATTTGCCCCCGAAAAGCCGGACTGGACCGGGGTGCGGGCGGCCGTCAGCCAGGCCCGGCAGCGGATATCGCGCTGAGCTGCCATGCCGGGCCGAAACGGCACTGGTTGCGAGGCTCCCGGCGGGCTAGGGTTCCATCATGGCAGTTACAGACATCGCATCCCGAACCTACAATCATGGCTGGCGGCTCGACCCGATCGTGCGCAGCCTGCTCGATACCGATTTCTACAAGCTGCTGATGCTGCAGATGATCCGGGAATTCTACCCGAACCAGCAGGTCACCTTCTCGGTGATCAATCGCAGCCGCCACGTGCGGCTTGGCGAAATCATCGACGAGCAGGAGCTGCGCGCCCAGCTCGACCATGCCCGCAGCATCCGGTTCGCCAAGAAGGAGCTGATCTGGCTCGCCGGCAATACGTTTTACGGCAAGACCCAGATGTTTTCGCCCGATTTCATCAACTGGCTCGCCGCGTTCCGCCTGCCCGAGTATGAGCTGCGCAAGGTGGACGGCCAGTACGAACTGCACTTCCACGGGCCCTGGACCCACACCACGATGTGGGAGATTCCGGCGCTGGCCATCCTCAACGAGTTGCGCGCGCGCCAGGCGATGAAAGGCCAGGGCCGCTTCGTCCTCGACGTGCTCTATGCCCGCGCCAAGGCCAAGCTGTGGGCCAAGGTCGAGCGACTGCGCAAACTCGAAGGACTTCGTCTTTCCGATTTCGGCACGCGGCGTCGCCACGGCTTTCTGTGGCAGCGCTGGTGCGTCGAGGCGGTCAAGGAGGGACTCGGTTCCTCATTCACCGGCACATCGAATGTCCTGCTGGCGATGGACAACGACCTGGAAGCGATCGGGACCAACGCGCATGAACTGCCGATGGTGGCGGCGGCGCTGGCCAACGACGATACCGAGCTGCGCTGGGCACCGTACCGGATTCTCGATCAGTGGCGCCATACCTATGGCGGCAATCTCCTGATCGCGTTGCCCGACGCCTTCGGCACCACCTCGTTCCTGCGGGATGCCCCGGAATGGGTGGCCGACTGGACCGGCTTTCGGCCGGACAGCGCGCCGCCGGTCGCGGCCGGCGAGGAAATCATCCGGTGGTGGCAGCAGAAGGGCCAGGACCCCAAGGAGAAGCTGCTGGTTTTTTCCGATGGCATGGACGTCGGATCGATCGAGGAGACCTACCGTCATTTCGCCGGCCGCGTCAGGATCAGCTTCGGCTGGGGCACCAACCTGACCAACGACTTCGTCGGCTGCGCCCCCGATGGTTCGGCCAACCTCGATCCGATCTCGATCGTCTGCAAGGTGACCTCGGTCGACGGCCGGCCGGCCGTGAAGCTCTCGGACAATCCGGAAAAGGCGACCGGTAACGCGCCTGAAATCGAGCGCTATCTGCGGGTATTCGGCAGCGCCGGCCGCGTGCGCAGCCCCGTGCTGGTCTGATCGGCAAGCACGGACGGCCTGAGTGTGCCGCGCATCAGGCCGGCGCAACGAAGCGAACGAGCCCAAGGC
>JAYSPJ010000405.1:0-6163 GCA_043722155.1 Bradyrhizobium sp. | reverse complement strand
GCCCCCTATTGCCCCGATCCATAGGCGCTGCCCGGTCAAATCTGCACGAAAAGTGCGCCAGAGCCCCTATTGAACGCCGATCCACAGCTCGAGACCTATAATAGTCTGCATGGAGCCTATTGGCAGCCAATGGTTCAGAGTGTTTCCATCTTGCGGGGGCGCCTCGCTAGGCAAAAACTTCGCCTGCGGCCTGAAAATCGAGTGCGATAGGGATCGAGGCCTTGCACTCGAATCAATCAACTTCGCTCAACTGACGTTCGCGCGAGCAGGTCGTGCATCAATCGGTCGAGCCTTCGGGCATCCAATCCTCGGGTGCCAAGCCGCCTTCGCGCATCCCGTTGAGCAGCGCGCGTGCCAGTGCGGTGACCGCCCCAAGACGACGCAGCTGAACGGCCTTCATGAGTGCAATCAGCATGAAGGTCATCGCGAACGGGACCATCCCGGCAAGGCCTCGGTGCTTGCGAATATAATAAGCGGTCGATCGGAAACGCTGTTCCTGTGTCGCCAAGACATTGGCCAATCGCAATCCGCCTGACGGTGTGGAAAGATGCACGAGTTCAGCCTCCGGCTCGAACAGCAGCCGCCAACCCGCCTTGCGAACCCTCGTAGAGAAATCGCTTTCTTCGAGCAGAGACGTACGCCGGTCGAACCCGCCAACCTGCCGCACCGCAGCCATGCGAAAGCTCATATTCGAGCCCTTGCATGATCCGACCTCGGTACGCTCGTGGCCAAACAGATTGAAAATTGTCCGTCCAGACCAGGAAACATGGCAGGCTGTCGTCGAGGCATTCATCGTCAGCTCGCGCTCGACGTGCCGTCCGACCACGCCGCCGACAGTTGGATCGGCAAATGCCCGAACATGCGCACCGATGAAATCCTCCGCCAGGATGATCACGTCATCGTCGAGGAACAGCACAATGTCGCTTCGTGTCCGAGCCAGCCCCTCGTTACGCGCGTTCGGTAGGTTGCGCACTTCGGAAAAGAGATAATGGAGTCGCGGATCGGCGGCATTTTCGACGAACCGACGGTTCGATGCCTTGTCACCTTCGTCCGACTGGTCAACGATCCACAGATCATAGTCCCGAAATGGCTGGTCGAGAAGTTGGCGGACAGTCGCCTGAACCACCGCTGCCCGGTTCAAGGTGGGGACGATGATCGTCACCGCGGGAGCGGGCCCAACAATCGTCATCACACAAACTCCGGCGTGGCCCCTTAACACTGCCTATGCGAGCGCTCGGGGCATGGCAATCGCGGCACGCGTCCTCCGACAGGAAGATCGAAAAATGCCTTCGCGCCGATGTGGACACGGTGTTTACCCGCTAGAAACAAGTCATGTTTATTCATGCGGTCCATGTTGCGATGGTCGCTTTCCCTAATAAAAATTCTGTCCCTGCTGGGGCTCGCGGCGACCGCTGTTCCCGGTGGTGCGGCGAGCGATGGGCTTTCGTCGTTCACGACCAACTCCAGATTGCTGGCAATACAGAATCAAGAGCGCACTGCGCTCGGCCTGACCAACCTCGTCTGGGATCCGGCATTGGCTGAAGCTGCGCGACACTATGCAGCGCGCCTTGCGGCCACCGACCGCTGGGAGCATTCGCCGCCCGATGAACGTACAGGACAGGGCGAAAATCTGTGGATGGGGACGCGCGGGGCGTTCGCCGTCGACGAAATGGTAGACGGCTGGCTGGCTGAACGTTCGATGTTCCGGGCCGGTATCTTTCCGTCGGTCAGCAGGTCGGGCAACTGGGAAGACGTCGGCCATTATACGCAGATTATCTGGCAGGGTGATCGCCGCGTGGGTTGCGCGATCAACTCGTCCGCCGCCTATGACTATTTGGTGTGCCGCTACGCACAGCCAGGCAATGTCATGGGGGAAGCCGTGCTTCGACCTCAGCAACTTGCGATGGGCAAATAGGCGCTCGGCCCATCCGCATCCCATTTCGGGACAGCCCCATGTTCTAGCTTCCATTTTCGCTAATAATGCGTTAACCCAATCTCACAAACCTGGTGCGTTTAACGTTGCCAGCTTTTAGATTTGGTTCGAACAACTCGTCGGGCCGCGTCCGATTTTGTATCGAGTGGAGTGCCGAATGCTCGTCCGGAAACTTACCAGATACTCGGTCATTATTGCCGCCGCGGCACTAACTGCGACGTCACTCAGTGCGTCTACGCCGCCGGGGGGACGTAAAAGCTCGTCCGATCCGCTGTCGATGATCCGCCGAGTCTCTCCCGGAGTCCGCACCGCAGGAACGCTGCCAAACAAATTCCGGCCCAAAAAAGTGGCCCGCGTGGTGCCGGTGCATCACGCCAAGGTTGCGGTTCGCCGTCCCAAGCCGATCTCGGCGGTCCTTCCGACAGCAGTTGAAGGACCGGTCCCGATTGGTGTCAGCAGCGTACCATTAGCGACCGCTGGCACGCCGCTGCTCGCTGCGCCCGTAGCAGTCGCCGCCAGCAGTTCGAGTGCATTTCCATTCCTTGTCCTGCCGGCGGCCCTCACCACGTTAACCTTTGGGGGTGGCGGGACGTCGATTGCATCTGCGGCGCCAGAACCGGGCACGTGGCTGATGATGATCCTGGGTTTCGGCTTCCTGGGATCGACGTTGCGGCGGCGCCGCCGCGCCGAACGAGAGGCCCTGTTAACCGCCCTCGCCTAAGTGCAGACAACGTCGGTCGGTCAGTGGGGCGCTTGTCCCGCGTGCCTGGACTATCTGGGGTAGGATCTTGATCAACTGCGTCGCTGTTCGGGGTCTGCAGAGTGTCGCCTGCGCTGGCTTGCTACTCGCTGCCACCCTGTCGAGCGCCTGTGAGAAAGGCGCGCCGCCGGCCAAGGCGCAAGTCACGCGTCGCTTGCCATCCGCAAAACCGGCGCCCCCGGCAATCATTTATTCCAAGGACCGTATCAGTTTCCCGCCCGCGCCGATTGAAGCGCTCGACTCATTCGCGCCTGAACGGCCGCTCGTCAGGAGCTTGCTCAACGTCGACAAGACGATGCGCTACGGGGACTTCGTCTGGAATGATGACGGCGTCAGTCCGGGCAAGGTCTGGGCGCTGGTCGATCTCGCGGCCCAGACGATCTCGGTCTTCCGCGATGGTCAGGAAATCGGTCGCGCTGTCACCCTCTTCGGGGCCGATGGCTATCCCACCCCCACGGGACGCTTTCCTATCCTCTCGCGCGCAACAAAGCATGTCAGCAGCGTGTACAAGGTTTCGATGCCCTACACGCTGCGGCTGACGAACGACGGCATTTCGATCCACGCCAGCAACGTCCGTGAGGGCGTCGGCACGCATGGCTGCATCGGGGTTCCGCTAAAGTTCGGCGAAAAATTGTTCAACGCCATGCGCGTTGGCGACGATGTGATGATCATCACCGATCGATCGCGCCCGGCAAATGCCGCCCGGCATAAGCATCATAAGGCCGCAGCTTGACCGCGGCCCGGCTTGGTGGTGTCGTATCCGGCGCCGTAAGCCGGGCCCGGGCACTGAACATGACGGACCGATCGCTGCTGGTTGTCGCTGCCGGCCTCACATTGCTGGTGATCCCGGTCATCGCCGACATGGCCCGCTACTATTGGAGCACACCGGGGGGGGCGCAAGGGCCGCTGGTTCTCGTCTCGGCGATCTGGCTGATCTGGCGTGAGCGCGCAGCATTCCACTTTGCCCCGCCAGCGATTCCAAGCCGCTGGCTCGCGCTCCTCGCGCCCCTGCTCCTGCTCTATCTGTTCGGCCGAAGCCTTCGCCTCGTGGGGACGGAAACAGCTTGCGCATATGTGACACTGCTTTTTCTCGGCTGCTTTTATTTCGGGCCTGCGACGATGCGCCGGCTATGGTTTACGTGGGTCTATCTCGGCTTCCTGATCAGGCCACCGCAAAGCCTGATCGTGGCGCTCACTGGCCCCCTGCAAATCGGCCTTTCGCGGTTGTCCGTACGTCTGTGCGCACTTGCGGGATACCCAGTTGGCAATTCGGGCGTGACGATTCAGGTTGGCCAGTATGAGCTGCTCGTGGCCGAAGCCTGCTCCGGCGTCGGCTCGTTAGTGGCGCTCCTCGCGATTGGCCTCCTCTATGTCCATTTGACCCGGCCTCCGGCACGACACCACGCGTTCCTCCTTCTCGCCGGGATCGTGCCGATTGCACTGACCGCAAATCTGTTGCGGGTGATCATCATCATCTTGCTTACCTACCATGCCGGGGACGCAGTAGCGCAGGGCTTCGTCCATGAAATTGCCGGATTGGCGACGTTCTTTCTGTCGCTGATGGGCATGGCCGCGCTCGATCGCCTGCTGACCGCGCTTGGTCGAAGGGCACCACGATGACCAGCGCCGCTGCCCGCCCAATCAATCGACGCGAACTAATCGTCGGCGGCGCGCTCGCGGCAACCGCGGTTGCAGGTATCATCCTGACCAAGGCCACCGAGTTTCAGCCACAGCGGATCGACCCGCTCGAAAAGATCATTCCGGCGCGGCTCGGCGTCTGGGCGCAATCTCCGCTCGGAGACCTTCGCCTGCCCCGGGGCGAAAATCCCGAGGACGGCTTCTACGATCAGGTGCTCACCCGCTATTATACCAGCACCACGTCGCTCCCGATCATGTTGCTCATTGCCTATGGCGGGTCGCAATCGGGCGACACCAGCATTCACCGCCCCGAGATGTGCTATCCGGCGGCGGGTTTCGCTCTCGGTGGATCAGCCACGGTGGCGATCCCGGTGAGCGAAGGGTCGCCAATCACCGCGCGACAAATCACTGCGCGAGCGCCCGGCCGCACCGAGCAGATCCTGTACTGGTCACGCATCGGCACCGATTATCCTACAACCAATTTCGAGCAGCGGAAGCTGCTCCTGCAGAATGCCTTGGCTGGTCGCGCCCTCGACGGCGCGCTCGTGCGGATCTCGACCATCGATCCCGACTTGAGCGAAGCGCTTCCGACCCTGCTGGCGTTCGCAGAGTCGCTGCTGCATATCGGCGACCCGCGCGCGCGCGCCTTGCTGACCGGGAATCGCTAATGGCTTGGGGACGACGGGCGGTGAAGGAAGTGGAAGGCGTAGCTGAGCGATCCGGCGATGAGCAATGCCGCCGCCCAACCATGACCCTCATTGCCCAACCAATTGGCGACACCGCACCCTGCAGACGGCGGGAGATAATGCCACATATTGTCTTCCTGATCACTGTCCGACGTCGATCGCGCGAGGAACAGCGTCACCAGCCCTGCGAAGATCGATATGGTGATCCAGTCGTAGGCGGTCTCCATGGCACTCCCGATACTTGGCTCGCTACTTGGCTCTCGCGCGCAACTGCTTGGCACATAAACTGGCCCTCTGCACTGCCAGCAGCGGCCGCCATGCTCCTTTCCGCCTGTCATGCGTCGCCGCCGACAGGGCAAGTCATCGCAGTTGTAGACGGCGTGGAGATCACGCTCGCCGAACTCAATGCCGAAGCGAGGGCGCGTAATCTCGCAATCGGCAGCGACCGAGCGCAGCGCGATCAGGCGATCGCCGATCTCGTAAAGCGCAGGCTCCTGGTTCACGCGGCGGAAGCGCGCGGCCTCGACCGCGTGCCGGCATTCATCCTTGCCGAGCGTCGCGCCCGCGACATCCTTCTTGCGCAGGAGCTTGTCACGGTGCGCCTGGCCGAGACCGATCGCCAAGACGCAAACGCAGCGCAACGGTCCGCGCCGGAAACGGCGGACCAGCGCCAACAGCGCCTGGCTGGCGTCGGCCAGGCGCGCAGCGATCGCGTCGTTGCGCAAATTCTATCCAGCGAGCAGCGGGCCGCAGACATCCAGTATCAGTGTGGATTCGCCCCGGGCCGCACGATTCGTTGAAAGACAGTCATTCGCAGCTGCGATCGACCGATAAATTTGCGATCATCACCCAGGCGTGCACGCTATTCTAACTTCTCCGCCCGCATGTTAACGTTCCAGGGTGAAACACACCGCCTCGCCTGCTCGACCTTGTCGATGCGAATCGATAGTCGTCGTATCTCAGTGGCCTGCTTATCAATGCCGAGACGAACATGCGTAACGACGACCTTATACTGACAAAGTCCGGGGACATCGTGCAGCGCGTGGCCGCTGCTGCCGCTGCGCATCCGGCTGCCCGCGCGGCCGCTGATGATCAGGAAACGCTCACCTACGCCGAACTTGAGCAGCGTTCGGACACGCTCGCGAC
>JAYSPJ010000404.1:0-3275 GCA_043722155.1 Bradyrhizobium sp. | reverse complement strand
CTGAGATTCACGTTGTTGGGAATCTTGGTGGAGTAGTCGACGTTCATGATGTTGACATTCATGGCGTGCTCCTTTGGAGGCGAATGGCGAGTAGCGAATGGAAGGGAACAGCTATTCGCCCCTTAAACCCGAGTCATATCGAACTGCGCCTTCTGGCCGGTGCCGTAACGGCGCAACGCGCCGTCTTCGCCGACCGCGTTGGGGCGCTGAAAGATCCAGTTCTGCCATGCCGTCAGGCGCGAGAAGATTTTCGATTCCATGGTTTCGGGACCGACGAAGCGCAGATTGGCTTCCATGCCGGTGAGGCTGTCGGGCGAGAAGCTGGTGCGCTCCTCGAAGAACACCCGGATCTCGTCGTCCCAGTCGATATCGTCGAGCGCGAAGGTGACGAGGCCGAGCGCCTCGGCTTGCTCGGCATCGAGCCCCTCGCCGATCCGCGCCTGCGCGCGCGCGACATCCTCAGGATCGGCCTGAAAGCGCGACTGCAGCCGCGTCAGGCCGTGGCTCATCGGATAGGGCCCGAAATTCATCGCTGAAAGTTCGATGGTCGGCGGCGCGCGGTTGTCGCCCTGCCTCGAACCGATCAGCATGTAGGAACGGTCGGCCGCGAACACCAGTTCGGCCAGCGTGCCGACAAAGCAGGAGCCGGGCTCGACCAGCGTCACCAGCGTGCGCGACGTGACGTCGATGCGCTTCAGCACCCTTTTCCAGTACTGCTTGATCTCGTTGACCAGCCAGTGCGCCTTGTTGGCTTCGAGGAAGGCGTCGCAAGCCAGCACATTGGCGCGGTCGCCATGCGACTTGAACACCAGCATCGCGGTCTCGAGCTCGTTGATGCGCAGGTGCAGGATCGCATCGTCGAGTTCGCGCGCCACCTGCAGCGGCCAGAACGCATCACCCTGCCCGATCATGCCGTCGATATCGGCGGGCGGGGGCGCGTCCGGCGCCTTGATCGAGATCGTGGCGATGCGCTGCGAGCGGTCGATATCGACGCTGACAAGACCGTAGCGGATGCCGCCGTCGTCGAAGCTGCGCGTCAGGGGCTCCAGTGAAATGGCCTTGCCGTTGCCGTTGCGCTTCGAGGCGGCGGCGAATTCCTTGGCGCGTTCCGCCACTTTGGCGTCGAGCTTGCTGTTCGGCACGATCTCGTCGACCAGCCGCCACTGCACCGCGCGCTTGCCCTTGATGCCTTCCTCGATGGTACAGAAATAATCGGCGTGATCGCGGCGCACCTTGCGCTTGTCGACGACCCGCGTCAGCCCGCCGGTACCCGGCAGCACCGCCAGCAGCGGCACTTCCGGCAGCGCCACCGCCGCGGCGCCATCGTCGGCCAGGATGATGTGATCGGTCGCCAGTGCCAGTTCATAGCCGCCGCCGGCCGCGGTGCCGTTGATCACGGTGACAAAACGCTGCCCGGAATTTTGGCTGGAATCCTCCAGGCCGTTGCGGGTCTCGTTGGTGAACTTGCAGAAATTGACCTTGTGGGCATGGGTGGCCCCGGCCAGCATGCGGATATTGGCGCCAGCGCAGAACACCCGGTTCTTGGCCGACCGCAGCAGCACGACTTTGACGCCGGGATGCTCGAAGCGCAGCCGCTGCACCGCGTCCGCAAGCTCGATGTCGACGCCGAGATCGTAGGAATTCAGTTTTAATTGATAGCCTTCGAACAACCCGCCGTTCTCATCGACGTCCATGGTCAGGGTCGCGACATCGCCCGACACATCCAGCTTCCAGTGCCGGTAGCGCGACGGATCGGTCTGGAAATCGATGTACTTCGCGCCGCCTGCGAGGACGCTATCTTCACCGGGCTTTTCGCCAGCCATTGGGCCACCCCTGGATTGGTTTCTTGAGTTTGGAATCTTGGGTTTGGAATCTTGGGTTCTGACTGCTTCACCCAATATGCACAATAATGCATGTTTTTAAGGAGGTCTACCCTCAAACGCAGAAAGATGCATTTTGTTGCACATTATAACCTTGACAAAGCAGCCGACGTTATCTAGGTGTGACGCTGCCCCGGCAAGCATCGGGGATGGTGCGCCCGCTTTAGATCAAGCCGATTCGTTTGCACTCAGCTTCAGTGGCCCTGAGGACGCGATCAACTTCGCTCGCGATGGCATTGAGGATTCCAACCGCAGGTCCGGCCGCGACGCCGTTAAACTCGTCAAACGATACGTTGAAGGAGAGTTGCACATCGTATTGAAGGTGGCCGCCGGGATCGACCATCGCGAATACGATTTGGTTTTTCGCGCGGTCGTAGGAGGGGGCGAGCATCCTAGCGCCGTTGCCCATGATGGCGGTGTTCACCTGCATCCCGCCGCTGGCAATGCCCACGGGCATGAGAAGTCGATGCTTATTGGCATTACACAGTTTGTTGAGGGCCCAGAGGGTATAATTCCTTCCCTCATGTGGCTCGAAGGAGCGAAAGAGCGCACTGATCTCAGGAGGCAAATCTTTGCACCTGCCTTTGACGTTCGCATCAAGGTCAACAACGCTATCCCCGAAGGGGAAATAGGCGTTCTTGGGCTCGGGAACACCGGCGCGGACTGCGACCGCATACCCGCATTGGTCAAGACTGGATCGCAGCGCCTCCAATGCTTCGACGGCCGCATCGGCCCAACTATCGGGGATTTTGCGGTAAAACTTAAAGGCATGGACAGTCATGCCATGAGAATCCACTTCAGCAACGTAGTCACCTGGTTTACGTTTGAAGAAGGTGCCGATACGCTTTTCAAGCCGACTGATGTGTTCCTGTGCGCGGCGTAGGCGGCGCTTCGGACTGACCAACAATGGGGGCGGCTTTGACATGGCGAAATCAGTTCCCGCGAAAGAGATTGAACTTCACCCCGATGCATGGGAGCGCTTTGAGCGCGCCGCTGGCGCGGTAGCGAAAGCCCCGCCGCAGCATCGGGTAGCGAAGAAGAAAAAGGCTGTGAAAAAGAAAACAGCAGGGAAGCAGAAGTCCGTCTGAGGACGACTGCCCCCTTCTGTTAGTGCATCAGTGCCCTAATTATTGCGGCGATGCCGAAGAGGCAAAGCGCAACGTTGACGCTTGTAGCGCGACAATCTGGATGGGAACACCCATCTTGATTGTCGCGCCGCAGACGCTGATGTTTATTGTGAAACGAGGTTTCATTGCTGATGCCCTCGGATCACGCCGGCGCAATCCGTGAGGGTTGCGTGTAGCGCCCAGTATCAACGGCAATCAACCGGCCGTTCACTGGAGTATCGGCCCATCGTTGGCGAGCTAGAGCGGTTTTCGGTTGATGTGAATCGGA
>JAYSPJ010000403.1:0-1629 GCA_043722155.1 Bradyrhizobium sp. | reverse complement strand
AACTGGAGCAATGCCAAGATCGTGCTGATCGCGCTTCTCGGCGGCGTGATGGGTCAGGGCGTGGTCTGGTACACCGGCCAGTTCTACGCGCTGTTCTTCCTGCAATCGATCCTGAAGGTCGACGGCTACACCGCCAACCTGCTGATTGCGTGGTCGCTGCTGTTCGGCACCGGTTTCTTCATCGTGTTCGGCTGGTTGTCCGACAAGATCGGCCGCAAGCCGATCATTCTGGCAGGCTGCCTGATCGCGGCGCTGAGCTTCTTCCCGATTTTCAAGTCGATCACCACCAACGCCAACCCGGCGCTGGAAAAGGCGATTGAAACCGTGAAGGTCGAGGTCGTCGCCGACAAGGCAGGTTGCGGCGATCTGTTCAACCCGGTCGGCACCCGCGTCTTCAGCGCGCCGTGCGATACCGCCCGCGCCTACCTGTCGCAGTCCTCGGTCAAGTATTCGACCGTGTACGGCGCAGCGGGCTCCGGGGTGAAGGTCGTCGTCAACGGCAAGGACGTACCCTACACCGCCGCGGCGGCTTCGAATCCGCAGGTGCTGGCGGCCGTGCAGGCGGCGGGCTATCCGAAGGCCGGCGACGCGCAGATCGTGAAGATGTCGAGCCCGATCGATATCTTCCGTCCGCAGGTGGCGGCGATTATCGGGCTGCTGTTCGTCCTGGTGATCTTCGTCACCATGGTGTACGGCCCGATCGCGGCAATGCTGGTCGAATTGTTCCCGACCAAGATCCGCTACACCTCGATGTCGCTGCCCTATCACATCGGCAACGGCTGGTTCGGCGGACTGTTGCCGGCGACCTCGTTCGCGATCGTGGCCTCGACCGGCGATATCTATGCCGGTCTCTGGTATCCGATCATCTTCGCATCGATCACCGTGGTCATCGGCTTCTTCTTCCTGCCGGAAACCAAGGACGTCGATATCACCAGGTAACCTGAACTGATCCGGCGGCCCTTGCCGCCGGATCATCGTCACAAGCCGGCCGCGGATCGCTCCGCGGCCGGTTTTGTTTTGGGCCCGATGTATTAGATCTGACCTGCAAACTGCAGTACGACCTCGCGCCGATGCGGCGCCCTGCGATGCTCGATCAGGTAGATCGCCTGCCAGGTCCCCAGCGCGAGCTGGCCCTTGAGGACCGGAATATGCAGCGAACTCGCCGTCAGCATGGTCTTGATATGCGCGGGCATATCGTCGGGACCTTCGGTGTCGTGGCTCCATCCGGCGCCCTCGGGCGCGAACCGGCCCAGCGCCGTCATCAGATCGTCCAGCACCGTGGGATCGGCGTTCTCCTGGATCGTCAGCGACGCCGAGGTATGGCGAATGAACAGCATCACCGCGCCCTCCTGCGCGCCCGCTTCGGCGACGAATTTGGCGATCTCGGCGGTGAGATTGGTGAAGCCGGGGCCTCGCGTCTGGACCACCAGCAGCGAAGACACGATGGTGGCGGCGGCGACCGTCGACGGCGGGGAACGGAAGAGGGATTTGGGTGGGGACATAAGGCCTCGAATCAGCGGAAAGTCCTCATCCTGAAGAGGCGCGAAGCGCCGTCTCGAAGGATGAGTTCGGTGCACCGGTAACGGTATGCGACTCATGGCTCGGGATGCACGAAGCCGCGCTCCACGC
>JAYSPJ010000402.1:0-2004 GCA_043722155.1 Bradyrhizobium sp. | reverse complement strand
CCGACGTCGCCGTCGAGCTTGCCAATCTGGAAAAGATACGCGGCGACAAGATGGTGAAGCTCGGGGCGGCGCCGCTGGCGGAAATCGAGAAGGATCCGGCACTGCTTGCGCTCGCACGCGCCCGCGGCAAGACCGTGTTCGGCGACAATTGCGCGCCGTGCCACGGCAGCGGCGGCGCCGGCGCCAAGGGCTATCCCAACCTGAACGATGACGAATGGCTGTGGGGCGGCTCGCTCGACCAGATCCTGCAGACGATCCAGTTCGGGGTGCGCTCGGGGCATGCGAAAGCCCACGAAAGCGCCATGCTCGCCTTCGGCAAGGAAGGCGTCCTGAAGAAGGATCAGATCGTCACCGCCGCCAATTACGTCCGCTCGCTTTCGGGCCTGTCCACCGGCAAGGGATATAATGCCACCGAGGGCGCCAAGATCTTCGCCGACAACTGCACGTCCTGTCATGGCGATGCCGGCAAGGGCAATCAGGAACTCGGCGCGCCCGACCTCACCGACAGGATCTGGCTCTACGGTTCCGACGAGGCCACCCTGATCGAAACCATCAGCAATGGCCGTGCCGGCGTGATGCCCGCATGGGTGGAGCGTCTCGACCCCTCCACCGTCAAGGCGCTGGCGGTATACGTCCACTCGCTCGGCGGGGGGAAGTAACCCACGGAACGGACGGGGGAACCCTCGGTCTTGTTTGAGGTGGATCAACTACGCCTCCGCAGTTGAGCCTAGGCTCGACTGCGAATGCGAGATCAATCTCTCCGATGAACAAATCCGCACCGATCGAGCTGCAAATCGACGACGATGGGCCGCTTTATGTGGCCCAGAAGAAAGTCTATCCGCAGAGCGTCAAGGGCACTTTCCGCCGCATCAAATGGGGCCTGATGGCGTTCTGCCTCGGGGTCTACTATCTGCTGCCGTTCGTGCGCTGGAACCGCGGTCTGGGCGCGCCTGACCAGGCGGTTCTGATCGATCTGCCCAACAGCCGCTTCTACTTCTTCTTCATCGAGCTGTGGCCGCAAGAGGTCTACTATTTTACCGGGCTGCTGATCGTCGCCGCCCTTGCGCTGTTCCTGATGAATTCGGTGGGCGGCCGCATCTGGTGCGGCTATCTCTGCCCGCAAACCGTGTGGACGGATCTGTTCTACGCCGTCGAACGCCTGGTCGAGGGCGACCGCCGCGAGCGCATGCGCAAGGACGCCGCGCGCGGCACGATGAAGCTGCAGCGCTTTGCCGAAATCACCCTGAAACACTCGATCTGGCTGATGATCGCCTGGTGGACCGGCGGCGCCTGGGTTCTCTATTTCAACGATGCGCCGACGCTGGTGAAGCAGCTTGTCACCTTCCAGGCGCCGATGCTGGCCTATATCTGGATCGCGATCCTGACCGCAACGACCTACGTGCTGGCCGGCTTCATGCGCGAGCAGGTCTGCGTCTACATGTGTCCGTGGCCGCGGATACAGGCGGCGCTGACCGATGAATGGGCGCTGAATGTTACCTACAAATACGACCGCGGCGAAAAGCGCACCTCGCTGAAGAAGGCGAACGAATTGCGGGCGTCCGGCGAAATCGCCGGCGACTGCATCGATTGCTATCAATGCGTCGCGGTCTGCCCGACCGGCATCGATATCCGCGACGGTTCGCAGCTCGATTGTATCCAGTGCGGCCTCTGCATCGATGCCTGCGATACCGTGATGGCGAAAATCGGCAGGGAAAGCCGCCTGATAGGCTACGACAACGACATCAACATCCAGCGGCGTCAGGCCGGCAAGCCGCCGATCTACCGCATCGTGAGACCGCGCACCATCGTCTACTCCGCCCTGATCGCCGCGGTCGGCGCGATCATGCTGTATGCGTTGCTGACGCGGTCGCTGCTCGACATCAACGTATTGCACGACCGCAATCCGATTGCGGTGAAACTGAGCGACGGATCGATCCGCAATGCCTATACCGTGCGTCTGCTGAACAAGCGCGGCTTCGATCGGGTCATCGCGATCGACATCGA
>JAYSPJ010000401.1:0-2422 GCA_043722155.1 Bradyrhizobium sp. | reverse complement strand
GTCGGCGCGCCGCGCGCTCAACGGATCGAGCAGGAAGACCAGCCCATTCATACAGACCTCGACGTCCCCCGGTTCGAGCGGCCCGAAGGACAACTCGTGTTGGAAGTCGCCGTCAATCTTGATGCGTAGCGGTTTCCCGCCAGAATCGACCCTGGCCGCCTCGAACGCCTTTGCTGCCGCCTCGCTCACGGTGATCTTCGGCATGCTAAGCGCCCTCGACCTGCACGCCGAGGAGCGTCCGCAGCTCGCCGGACGCATTCATCTCGTTGACGATGTCACAGCCTCCGATGAACTGCCCGTCGATGTAGAGTTGTGGAATCGTCGGCCACTGGGAGAACACCTTGATTCCATCCCGCAACTCGGTGGAACGCAGTGCATCGACCGTTGCGTAGTCCGGCACCAGCGCGTCGAGGATCTTCACCACCTGGGCCGAGAAACCGCACTGCGGCATGCTGCGAGTTCCCTTCATGAAGAGAACAACCCGGTTTTGTGCCACGAGTTCGGAAATCTGTTTGTGGAGAGGTTCGCTTAGGGACATGATTGCTCCTCTGGGGTCTGTTGGGGCTCTGTCAGGATTGTCCGGACAGAGGTTGGGATACTCGTTGTTCTTAGATACTGGAGTTGCCAGGTAAACGGGACAGGATCATCTATCTACAACGTACGACATTTCCATTTTTAGAAGCCTGACGGCCGCCGCCGCCCGCATTTCCGCGTAGCGACCGCTCCGGTCCCGCCACACCTCGGAGGTGGCGCCCGAAATCTCGATATCGCTGACGCCACCACGAAGGAGCGACCTCAGGTCGCGGCCGGCCGGGTGCGTGGGCGAGTTCAGGTTCGATGCGCATGAAATTGTCAGCCGCCTATATAAGACATCTCGATTTTCTTCGCCCGCGCAGTATCTTCTGTGCGAATTTCGGAATATCGGTCTTCGCGTTGATTCCAGATCAACCCTATGGCACCGGCAATTTGCTCGTCGTTCTTGCCAGAACGCATGAGTTCGCGCAGATCATGGCCGGACTGCGCGAACAGGCAGGTGTACAGCTTGCCATCGGTCGAGAGACGGGCGCGCGTGCAAGTGGAACAAAATGCCTGCGTCACGCTGGAGATGACGCCGATTTCGCCACTGCCATCCGCATAAGCCCAGCGCTCGGCGACTTCACCGGTGTAGTTGGGTTCAGCTTCGATGAGCGGCATCTCGGCGCCGATCATGCGCACGATTTCGGCCGAGGGCACAACATCGTTCATGCGCCAGCCGTTGGAGGAGCCAACGTCCATGAATTCGATGAAGCGCACGATGTGGCCGCTGCCCTTGAAGCGCCGCGCCATCGCAATGACGTCCCGATCGTTGACGCCTTTCTTGACCACCATATTGATCTTGATGGGCGCAAAACCCGCGTTGTGCGCGGCGTCGATGCCTTTCAACACATCGGCCACCGGAAAATCGACGTCGTTCATGGCGCGGAATATCGTTTCATCCAGAGAATCAAGCGAGACGGTGACGCGCCGCAGGCCCGCGGCCCTTAACGCCTGGGCTTTTCTGGACAGCAACGAGGCATTGGTCGTGAGAGTCAGATCCAATGGTTTTCCGTCAGGCGTATTGAGGGTGGCCAGCATCTCAATTAAAATCTCGAGATTTTTGCGCAGCAGGGGCTCGCCGCCGGTGAGGCGGATTTTCTCGACGCCGTGTGCAACGAACAGGCGCGTCATGCGCGCTATTTCCTCAAAGCTCAACATTCCGGATTTCGGCAAAAAGACGTAGTCGTTGCCGAACACTTCCTTTGGCATGCAGTAGGTGCAGCGGAAGTTGCAGCGGTCGGTTACCGAAATGCGCAAGTCGCGCAAGAGCCGGCCACGGGTGTCCGCGAGCGTGCCGCCGGGGTGAGGATCAACTCTAATCATGGCACCTTCTTTCTTGACAACTTCAAGCGGTATTCTACCGAACCAGATTAATCAGGCTGCCCGCCAGCCAGTGGTCGAGGCTGGTTTCCATAGAAAGAAAACACGCGCTGCAGCTCGATCGCGTGGAAGGCCGATGCCTCCAGGCCAGCCGGATCGCCAAAAAATACCCCTAGAATCTCAGCCGTCAAAAAGAAGCCTCGACCAGGAATGCCGGGCTGCATTTTGCTCACGCAAAGTGCCGACAACATCGGGCGACCGGCCGCGACGTCTTCCTGCATGCGGGCCTCGAGTGCTTCCGCAATGCGATGAATTTTATGCGGCGGCGCAAGTTCGAGGCGGTCGGCAAGTTCTTTGTATGTCGTGAGGTTCCCGGTCCTGGCCTGATCCATCAGGGCTTGGCGGAGACGCTCTTTCACTCCGCGCCCCCCCTCAACTCCACGCTGCCGGATATGTCCTCGCCAATAATCTCGCCGGAGGTCGTCACGATAAGCCGGAACACGCGACTGCGATAACAAAACGTCAG
>JAYSPJ010000400.1:0-4642 GCA_043722155.1 Bradyrhizobium sp. | reverse complement strand
CCAGCGCAATAAGCCCGCCCGCAGCGAAAACGCCACTCGGGTGATCTTGCCAAGCATAGACGACCGTATCGGTGAGCGTCGCTGGTGCCACCGCGACGCTCGAATTCATTTCCAATTGCTTGTCGCCATAGTGAATGACGACCTGAAGATTGCTCTGCGACTCCCAGAAAAATCGGCGCGCCCCTTCGAGCGGAAACCGCAGCCGCGCTCCGCTATCCATAAACGCAAATGGATCACCGAGGAAGGTTGCGATATTCTTGTCTTCGACAAGCTCGCCTCCAGTCGCATCGGAAAGCTTTGACAGTGCTGGTAGATCGGCCGCCCGATCGCTCGGCGCGACAAGGAAGAACAGCGCCACTCCAGCCGACCGCGCCAGCTCCGCCAGATCGGTGGGAGCAATTGTGCTGTCGTTATGGCCGTCGGAAAGAACATAGATGGCGCGACGGTCTGCCGGCAGTTTCTCAAGCGTGCGCACCGATGAAATCAGCGCACCCGAAAGATTGGCCTCTTCGTCGAGCGCCGGAATTTGCGCGAGCAGCGCAAGCGTGTCCTTGGGATCGTCGCTCGCGGGAACCAACAAGCTTCCCTCCAGCGCATAGACTGCGAATGCCAATTGAGTATGAGCCGCCTTGCGAGCCGCCAGCAACAGCATCGTCATCTTGAAACGCTCGATCTGCTCCAGACGCTGTAGGCCGCTGATATCCAGCAATGCGATAACGGCGGTGGTCTGGCCCGCGGCGACAAAGGATTCAATGGTGGGGACGCCGAGCGGGCGGCCGTTGACCGTGGCGACAATTCGATCGAGCGGCTGGGACAGCTTCTTGGCAAAGCGCCAGCGCAGCTGAACGTCGGACTCGGTCACCGAAAGATCGGCACTGATGCCGTCCTGATCCTTGCTCACTGGCAAGGGCAGATCGACCACGGCTGCGCAACAGGCGAAGGCCGCGACGACAATGGCGGATGCAGCGGCAAATCCGGCAGCGCGTTCGAAGCGTTTCATAATGGATTGGGCCGCAGGATCACGGCGTCCAGCGGCGCGATATCGGCTGGCTGGCGGCGGCCGGGGAGATCGAATAGCGGCCTGAACTCGTTGAGATGCATGTACATGTCGTAGTCTTCCCGAATATTGCCACCCAAACGGTTGAGACTGGGCTTGAACATGTCCTGACGACGAAAATCGATCGAGTCCTTGATGACGAATCCCTGCTCCGCCACGTCCTTCGCCTTCAGAATGGCATCACCGGCATCGCTCGCGCCCGGAATCGTAGCGACCTTGGTAGCATTACCGGCATATTCCATGAAGCTCGTAGCCTTGTCGCGCGTGTTGGTTGCCTGGATCGAACGCTTGAGCGCATCCGCCGCCTTGGCGGCCGATTCAACCTGGCCGCCATAGCCGGTGAGGGTCTTGGCCGCGTTGGTCACGCCGTCGCGCGCATGCTGCCACGCTTTTTCGTAATGTCCGTCGCGCGCATCATAATAGGCATCGACCGCGTTCACAGCGGCTTGCGTACCGCCGACAATCTTGTCGGCGGTCTGGAAGCCTTTCATGATTTGTGCGGGAACGCGAAACTCCCCGGAAGGTCCGCGAATACCTACGAGCTTTTCACCCCTTTGACCGAGTTCGATCAGCTTTGCACCCGTCTGTAACGAACTGCGCAAGGCCTCGGATTCGGCGGCAAAGATTTTGCCGGTATCACCCGAGCGCCTGGCAATTTGGACGTCAACAATGCTGGTGGCTATCTTGAGCGAGGTGTCCGCCAGTTCGCCTGCTCCCTTGCTGATCTTGAGCGCCGTGCTGCCTTCTGTTTTTGAGCCGGGCGGCTGGGGTGTCGTCCAGCCTCTGAGGCGGTCGATTCCTGAAATCTCCTGACCCTGGCGCGCAGTGTCCTCGATCGCCTTGTGAAACTCGCGCGCCACCTGAAGCGAATTGGCCACACTCCTGATTTGTTCCTCCGATGTCTTGGGATCAGGTATTTTAGCAGACATGTTGGCGGCGAAACGTTGCCCAGCATCGGACGCGGTTGACGCACCGCCTGAATTTGTTGCGCCGGAACGCTCGGCATTGTTGGTTCCGATGCCGTTGGCCCTCGCCCATTGCGGCAAGGCCGAGTGACGGTCCACGCCGGCACCAGCATCGACCGGTAAAGGCGCAGGAATAAGAGCAGGCGCCGCTGCCGCGGACAATGCCCGGACAGCCGTGACCGTCTGATCGGCGACGCCGCGCACCGTGCTGTAGAATTTGGCCATCGGAATTCCCGATGCCGCCATGATATGACCCACCATATCGGCCGTGTAAATCACGGCGAGACCTGCGCCGCCGACCATGCCCTGCATGGCGGCCTGATCGCGCTGATGAATATATTTGACGTAATCACCTCTCAACTTTTCATAGGTGTCCAGCCGCAACAGCGTTTGCGTACGATAGTACCTTTCACTTTCGGCCAACTGGCTCATCACATCGCGCGCGCGCTGAAGATTGTCGCGGTTGGCCACGCCAAGCTGATCAAGCTTGATCTGGTTTCTGAGAATCGATAGCCCGTCGGCGCGGGCCTGCTCCCAATCGACCTGTCTTGCCTGGTCGCGTAGCGTCGCCATTAGTGGGCGCGGGCTTACTTGCGGCGGCTGAGGCTGTGCCGACCGCGGCGCCGTGACCGACGGCGGTAACGGCGCGTCGCCTGTCGGTCTTGCGGCGACCGGTCCTGGCGCTGGAACTGGCGCAGGACGGCTAAGCGAAAGCGGAGCTGGCGTAGGCTGACGTGGTGGGGGCCTGACCGCGACTGGCGGCGCGGCAGCAACGGCCCCCTGCGCCGCAATAGTGGCCCGCTGCGGCAGAGAAATCGGCGCAACTGAATTGGACGAAACAGGGCCGGACGGTGGCATTGGTGGCGGTGGCGGTAATGCCAGCGTCTGGAGCAGCGTCGGAAAATCGAGCTTGGCGAACAGATTGACGCGCTGCGGCGGCGAACCAGCGGGCGGAGACGGGGACGGCGCGCCCGATGCTGAAGCACTCGATGCCGCCGCACTCGATGCACTCGGCGGCGACGAGGATGACGATGACGAAGAAGAGGAAGACGATGCTAACGTCGACGAAGCGTCCGAACGCGCACTCGCCACCGATCCCGCTGGGGCGGAGGCAGCCGCACCTGAGGCTGACGACCCGTTCGGGGTAATTGCCGGCGCACCGGCGTTTTGCTGAGTGGATGTAGTCTGTGTCGCTGACGCGGTGGCAGATCCGGACACCGCTGGCGCCCCCGCTGCAGTTGACCCATTTCGCTGCTGCGCACCCGTGGCCACCGATTTGTCTGATAGCGCGCCGATGCGCGGCGAACCGTTACCTAAACTCGTCGGTGGCTGCGCGCCTGCGCTAGCAACATTGTCGGCAGATGGCGTCCCAAATTTGGCCTTCGCCGCGCCAGAGTCGGCAGCGGACGATGCGCCTGAAGCCGACGCCGGCACGCGTCCATCGCCAGTCTTCTCAAGTCCAGTGTTCGCGGGTGTTGCCCCTGCTACGGCTTTCGCGGCCTCTGAATTGTCTCCACCCGTCACGCCTGGCGATGCGCTGCCGCGCACCGCGGCGGGCGCACCGTCCGTCAACGCAATGCGCCCTGGTGTTGTCGTCGCTCCAGCCATAGGTGCGGAAGCGGCGGGTGTTGAATTCGCAGGCATGGAAGGAGTGGATGAAGACTTGCGCACAGAATTTACGGGCGTGCGTGTAGAACCCCCAGCGCCGGAATCGGCAGCACCCCCATTTCGTGTCGCGACCCGGTCGTTCGGCGCGGCGTCCGAGGCGACTGGGCCGCGAATGCCGCGGCCAGCCTGTCCCAAATCGGCTCGGCCCGGAGCAGAACCCATTTGGGTAGAAGACTCCGCTGCAGCCGGACGCCCTGCCCTCACAATCTCTCCGCTCGCTAGGCCCTGACCGTTGCGCGCAGTACCGTCCGGCAAATCCTGCGACAATCCTGATCGGGCTCCGACCCGAGGTCCACCGCTCAGCGCAGCGCCATCCGGTGCGGATGAAATACTATCGCCCGGCAAACCAGGCACATCGGTCGGCGATCCCGGTTTCGTTACTTTACCGGACTCTGCGCGGGACGACGCGCCTCTCTCCACAGCCGCGCTGCCGGTCGGCTCCACGCCCGGCTGGCTTATTTGCAATTCAGCGTTGAGATTGCGCTCGTCGCGTGGTGACCTCACGGCGGCCAAAGGCCGCGTCCCCTCCGACGAACCCTTGGAAGCGGATTCCGCCGCGGCACCGGCAGCGCTGGGTCGCGCGCCCTGTGACACTCCTTGGGGAACGCTGGTTTGCACCTCCACAGGAGTGCCGGCGCTGCCTTGACCCGGGGCGGCCGGATTTTCTTTTGCGAGTGCGCGTACGTTCTCCGCCTTTCCGCTTTGCGATTTGGACACGGCATCGGGCGACGTGCCGACCACGCCGTCGCGGGGGGCGCCTTTCTGACCTCCACGCTGGGCGTCCTTATCCGATTGCGCAGCCTCGCCCGTCTGCGCCGCATCGCCGGTGCCGCCACCGGCCACCGGTGTCTGGTAACTTCGGTCGGTGCCGCGATAGGCGGAGTCCGTATAATTGCGCACGTTGCCCTGTTTCGCGGCGACGCCGGCACTGACGCTGCGCAAATAGGGGCGG
>JAYSPJ010000399.1:0-2122 GCA_043722155.1 Bradyrhizobium sp. | reverse complement strand
CGGAATTCCCGGATTGATCAGCTCGATGCCGGCATTTTCGAGAGCGGAGACCAGTTTCATCAGCGAGTCGACATTGGCGCGGATGACGCCGTCGCTGGCTTCCATGCGCTGGATCGTCGGCACCGAAAGGCCCGCCAGATCGGCGGTTTGCCGCTGATCGATGTTCAGGAGCGCGCGCGCGGCCCTGAGTTGATTGGCGGTGATCATGGATGTCGCTCCGGTTCCGGCGGACATATCTATAATGCACAAATTACCGCTTCAAGCATCAATTTACAGGCACAATATATCAAGGTGGCCAATCACGTCCTGGGCACCGGCTCGATTGGCATCCGGCATGCGCGCATGATAAGAGATGTCTAATGCATGCTATTTAATGCATGAACTCGATAAGGGATCCGCTGTGCGGCTGTTGGGACGTTATCAGGGAAGAAGCGGCGAAATCGAGATCGTCGAATGTTCGTGGGATGGGACCCGGATCTATTTCGAGGAAGGCGTGCGGCAGAGCCAGGCGACGCCGGACGGTGAAAGCGTCTTCACCTATGTGAAGCTGATGGATGAGCTGCTGCACCGGTCGGCCAACATCCTGGTGCTGGGATGCGGCGGCGGCAACCTTGCCACGAGGCTGGCCCGGCTCGGCAAGAAGCTGACCGTCGTTGACAACAACCCGATCAGCTTCGTGATCGCGCAGAAGTTTTTCGGGCTGCCCGACGATCTGACCTGCATGGTCTCCGATTTCCGCAAGTTCATCTTTCAGGACGACGCGCTTTACGACGGCATCGCCATCGACATCGGCGGTCCGGGTTTTCGGTTCAACGATGAGTTCGACGTCGAGACCTGCGAGGCGATCCGCGCGCGGCTGGCGCCGGGCGGCCGCATCGTCATGAATGTGACGGCCATGAACGATATCGATCCGCTGCCCGACCGCATCGCGGCGCGGCTCGCCGGCGACAGCATGCGGGTATGGATCGTCGACGAGCAGGGCATCGAGGACCGCAACGCGATCATCGCCTGCCTGCCGGAACGACAGTTGAATGCGCGCCCGGCGCTCAACGAGGCGATGCGCCACAATCAGGAGCGGTGGTCGATCCGGCGCGGCAGGCTGCGCAGCCGCGATCTGGCGTTTGGATCACGCAACGGGTGACGATCCGAGGATGGTGGCCTCACCTCTCATCGGGACATCAAGAAACGTCTCGAGCGCGTCGATGATCTCGGCCGGCTTGTCGTGCTGCAGCCAGTGCCCTGCGCCCTCGATCTTCACCAGTTCGGCCTGCCGGAAATGCCCGAGCACGCCGGCGGTTTCCGGATCCGGCAGAAAACTCTCGCTGCCGGCAACCAGCAGCGTCGGACACGCAATCCGCGACCACAGCGCGATGTTCTCTTCCAGCGACAGCCGGTACGGCGCGCGGGCGCGCAGATAGGGATCGAACTTCCAGCTGTAGCCACCGTCGGCATCCTGTTTCAGGGCATGGGTGGCGAGATGCATCGCCTGCTCGCGGGTCAGCCGCGCATTGCGCCCCAGCATGCGATCGGCGCCATCGGCCACTGACGCATAGCGCTGGGTTTTCCGTTGCGCCGTCTTGTCGAGATCGCCGACCCAGTCGGCGATCCGAAGTTCGATCGGCCGGACTTTTCGCGCCGGAAAATTGGTCACGCCGTCGAGCACGACCAGCCGCGACACCTTTTCCGGAAACGCCCCGGCATAGGTCAGACTGACCATCCCGCCCATCGAGTGGCCGACGACAGCGACTTTTTCCAACCCTGCGGACTTCACCAGGCAGGTCAGATCGTAGACGTGATCGGCCAGGCTGTAGCTGCTGCCCATCGCCCAGTCGGAATCGCCGTGCCCGCGCAGGTCCGGCGCGATGACGTGAAAATTCGTCCGCAAGGCGCGCGCCACGTGGTCCCAGCTGCGGGAGTGATCGAGGCCACCATGGACCAGAAGCAGCGGCGGCGCCGATGCATTACCCCAATCAGTGTAGTGAAGCCGAAGTCCCTGGGACTGATGATAGCACGCCTGCGGCGTGTCCGGTGCTGGGTTCATGGCGCCTGCTTAAAGGCTCGCCCCGCGCAGGTCCAGTATTCCGGACTGCAGAATTCGGCGCACGGCATCCCGAATCAGGCC
>JAYSPJ010000398.1:0-4503 GCA_043722155.1 Bradyrhizobium sp. | reverse complement strand
CCTTCGATCAGCCGCGCTCGAGCGCCATCAGCCGCCCTTGCCGTCTTCTTTTTTCTTGTCCGCGGAGGCCGCCGACGAGGTGTCCTCCGGCAGCCCGTTCTCGATCTTGGCCTCGATCTTCGGCAATTCTTCCGGCTCGGGCTTCAGGTCGCGGGCATGGGCCCACTGGAATTTGGCTTCCAGCGTGCGGCCGACGCGCCAATAGGCGTCGCCGAGATGGTCGTTGATGGTCGGGTCTTCCGGCTTGAGGTCGATGGCGCGCTCGAGATTCTTCACCGCGTCCTCGTAATTGCCGATGCGGAAGAACGCCCAGCCCAGGGAGTCCACGATGTAGCCGTCGTCCGGGCGCTGATCGACGGCGCGCTTGATCATCTTCATGCCCTCGTCGAGATTGATGCCCTGATCGATCCACGAGTAGCCGAGATAGTTCAGCACGTGGGGCTGCTCGGGCTGCAGCTCCAGCGCCTTGCGCATGTCGGCTTCCGCCTTGCTCCACTGCTTGGAGCGTTCCAGGCAGATGCCGCGGTAATAATAGGTCACCCAGGCGCCCTTCTCGTTGCCCGGCGGCATCACGTCGATGCCCCGGGTATAGGTACGGGCGCAGTCGGCAAACCTCTTGCGGCCGCGCTCGATATTGCCGAGCGCCATGATGGCTTCGATATCCCTGGGATCTTCCGCGGTGACGCCTTTCAGGATATTGATCGCTTCTTCGCTGCGCTCGGCGGTGTCGAGGTTGGTCGCGAGCTGGATCTGCGCATTGCGCTTCAGCGGCGAATTGGCCGGCATGCGCTCGTAAACCTTGATCGCCATCTGCGGCTTCTTCACCGACTCGTAGAGATCGGCCAGCGACAGCAGCGCCAGCGGATGATTGGGCGCGAGATAGAGCGAGAGCTGCAGATAGACCAGCGCGAGATCCTCGCCGCCGCGGCGCGTCAGCGTGGCGCCGATACCGTAAAGCGCCTCGGCGGCGCCGCTCTGCGGCGAATCCGCCAGCGGCGTCAGTTTCTTGCCGGCCCGGGTGTCGCGCAGGCCGTCCTGCACCAGCGGATGCCGCGCCAGCTTCTTGTCGAATGCCGCGTAGACGGCCGTGGCCGCCGCCGGATCCTTGCCGCGCGACAGCCAGCGCGCATAGGCATCGGCCACCCGCAGCATGGAGTCGTCGAGCTTGTAGGCCCGCTCCAGACGGGTGCCGGCCTCTTTTTCCTTGCCCGCGAGTTCCAGTATCATGCCGGAATGCAGATCCTTGAAGATCGGATACCACTCCGGGCCGGTCAGCTTGTCGATGTTGGCGACCGCCGATTTGGAATCGCCGGCGCCGTAGCTGGCCCAGCCCGACAGCAGCGTCGCCACCAGGTCCGTGATCGGTCCGCGGATCGACTGATTGATGTTGAGCTGCGCGGCGGCGTATTTCTTCTGCTTCAGATCGCGCACGCCGACCACGAGGCGAGCCACGCGATTGGATTTATCGATCGTCAGAATCCGGTCGGCGAGTTTTACGGCCTCGTCGATGTCGCCATCGGCGAGCGAGGAGATGAACGCGCGATCGAGCAGTTCGTTGTTCTTGGGATCGCTGCGCAGCGCCGAGCGGTAGAACGCCGCGGCCGAAGAGGCGTCGCGTTCCACGCTGGCGTGACGGGCGGCCAGATAGCTGCCGGACGTCGTCAGCGACTTCAGGTCGCCCTTGCTGGGAAATTGTGCCGAATTGCCCGCCGGATGATCCGGCGTCTGGGCCGACAGCGAGCCGGGCACGGCCAGCGCGGCGAAGGCGAGTGCGGCAAGGGCAAGGATCCCGCCATTGAGGCGATTGAAACGAATGGAAAACATCAGGGTTTGCCTAGCTCCAGGAATTTCAAGGATCGTCTCGGATGCGAACCCAGCCGGCGGCATCAAGGCAAGCGACAATGCCGCGTTTGGCGTTGAACCGCAAGGATACGGGGTGGCGAATCGATTGGCAGGAAGTCCCCGTGATCGCCGCAATGGCCAGCCGCCCGGCCAGCATGGCCTGAAAACGCTTTCAGTGTGGCGGTATCGTGGCCGGCGACCGCGCCCGTGGCTTGCGGCTCACGTAATCGTGGTCACATCGCCTCGTAGTTCGGACCGCCGCCGCCCTCCGGCGGAACCCAGGTGATGTTGCCGTTCGGGTCCTTGACGTCGCAGGTTTTGCAGTGGACGCAATTCTGGGCGTTGATCTGGAAGCGGGGACCGGACGGCTCCTCCACCCATTCATAGACGCCGGCCGGGCAATAGCGGTTGGACGGGCCGGCATAGACATCGTGTTCGGAAGCCTTCTGCAGGTTCATGTCGGCGACCTTGAGGTGAACCGGCTGGTCCTCTTCGTGATTGGTGTTGGACAGGAACACTGACGAAAGCTTGTCGAAGGTGAGCTTGCCGTCCGGCTTCGGATAGGCGATCGGCGCGTGCGCCTTCGCGGCATCGAGCGTCTTGCGGTCGGGCTTGGCATGGGACTGGGTTCCGAACAGCGAGAAGCCCAGCGTGTTGCACCACATGTCGAAGCCGCTGAGTGCCATTCCGATGATAGTGCCGAACCTCGACAAGAACGGCTTGGCGTTGCGGACCCGGTAGAGATCCTTGCCGACGGCGGAGTCGCGCCATGAATTCTCGTAGTCGACCAGTTCGTCATTGGCGCGGCCGGCACCGAGAGCGGTGATGACGTGTTCGGCGGCCAGCATGCCGGTGCCCATGGCGTTATGCACGCCCTTGATGCGCGGCACGTTGACGAAACCCGCCGCACAGCCGACCAGCGCGCCGCCGGCAAAACTCAGCCGCGGCACCGACTGGTAGCCGCCCTCGGTGATGGCGCGCGCGCCGTAGGCAAGACGCTTGCCGCCTTCGAACAGCGTGCGGATCGCGGGATGATTCTTGAACCGCTGGAATTCGTCGAACGGCGACAGATAGGGATCGTCGTAATTGAGATGCACGACGAATCCGACCGCCACCAGATTGTCGTCATAGTGATAGAGGAACGAGCCGCCGCCGGTCGAATTATTCAGGGGCCAGCCCAGCGTATGCTGGATCAGGCCCTTGCGGTGTTTGGCAGGATCGATCTGCCAGACCTCCTTGAGGCCGATGCCGAATTTCGGCGGCTCGCTGCCCGCGTCGAGCGAGAATTTCGCGATCAGCTGTTTTGTGAGACTGCCGCGGGCGCCTTCGGCGAACAGCGTGTATTTGCCGAGCAGCTCCATGCCGCGGGTGAAGGAATCCTTGTGGCTGCCGTCTTTGGCGATGCCCATGTCGCCGGTGGCAATGCCGCGCACCGCGCCCTTTTCATCGTACAGCACTTCGGTCGCCGCAAAGCCCGGGTAGATCTCGACGCCGAGCGCCTCGGCCTTCTGCGCCAGCCAGCGGCAGACCATGCCGAGCGAGCCGATATAGCAATGATGATTGTTCATCAGCGGCGGCATTGCGATCGCCGGCAGCGGGATCACGGTAGCCGCGGTCATCCAGTAGAACTTGTCGGTCTTGACCTGCGTCTTCAGCGGACAGTCGGCGTCCTCGCGCCAATCCGGAACCAGTCTGTCGAGCGACACCGGATCGATCACCGCACCGGACAGAATATGCGCGCCGACCTCGGAGCCCTTCTCCACCACGACGATGGTGAGATCGGCGTTGAGCTGCTTCAGCCGGATCGCCGCCGCCAGGCCGGACGGCCCGGCGCCGACGATCACGACGTCGAATTCCATGGATTCGCGCGGCGGCAATTCTTCGGTGCTCATGATCTGGTCCCGGCCGGTTGAGAACGCCTCTAAACGTTCCCGTTGTTTCCGATTTTTTGCCCGAGAACAACCACCGAAATGCATTCCGCAACGGCGCAAGACCGCCTAGATTGGGTGGGATGTCGCAGACCCCAGCCATGACGCCTGACAGCGCACCTACCGTTCAGCAATTGCTGGCCTTTTATCTGGAGGCCGGGGTCGACTGCGCGCTGACGGATGACCCGGTCAACCGGCTGTCCGATCACGACATCGAGCCGGCCGCCCGCGAGGCGGCGCCGGCCCAACCGGTCAGAACCCTTCCGGCCGCGGCCGCCTCGATCCCGGCGGGGCGCGCCGAGGCGGCGGCGCCGGAGGCCGCCATCCTGTCGGCGCGGGAAGCGGCGCGCACCGCGCCGTCGCTGGAGGCCTTGCGGGCGCTGATGGAGACCTTCGACGGCTGCGCGCTGAAATCCACCGCGACGCGGCTGGTGTTCGCCGACGGCAACCCGCAGGCGCGCGTCATGTTCGTCGGCGAGGCCCCCGGACGCGAGGAAGACATCGAGGGCCTGCCGTTCGTCGGCCGTTCCGGCAAATTGCTGGACCGCATGATCGCGGCGATCGGGCTCGACCGCAGCAGCGCCTACATCGCCAATGTGATTCCCTGGCGCCCGCCCGGCAACCGCACGCCGACGCCGCAGGAAACCCAGATCTGCCTGCCGTTCATCCAGCGCCAGATCGAACTGGTCAATCCGGACGTGCTGGTGACGCTCGGCAATCCCTCGACCCAGAC
>JAYSPJ010000397.1:0-2109 GCA_043722155.1 Bradyrhizobium sp. | reverse complement strand
ACCGTCGGCGATCCCTACAAGGATACGGCGGGTCCCGCCGTCAATCCGATGATCAAGATCACCAACATCGTGGCGCTGCTGCTGCTGGCGATCCTGGCGCACTAAGCGGCGTGACGACAACTGAAACAAAAATCCCCGCGGCGCGAGCCGCGGGGGTTTTTCATTGCGTAATCCGTGGTGCCTCATGGTGAGGAGCCGCGCCTTCTTGCGCGGCGTCTCGAACCATCTGGACGTTCTCATCCTTCGAGACGCGCCCAAAGAGCGCGCTCCTCAGGATGCGGAAGTCAGCCCGCGTCCATCTGCAGGCCTTCCTGCTTGATGATGGCGGCGAACTTCGCGGTCTCCGCAGCGACGAAATCGGAGTACTGCTGCGGCGTGCCGTAATCGGTGCGTGCGCCGATCTTGGCCATGTTTTCCTTGATGTCCTCGCGCTCCAGGAACACCTTGATTTCCTTGTTGAGGGCGTCGACCACCGGCGCGGTCGCGCTCTTCGGCAGGAAAATGCCGAACCAGGACGACACGTCGAACTTTGCCAGCTCCGGCGCGCTCTCGCGCATGGTCGGAATGGTGGGTGCCAGCGCGGCGCGTTCCGTCGTGGTCACCGCCAGCGCGTTGAGCTTGCCGTCCTGCACCTGCGGCAGCGTCGGATAGAGATTGTCGAACAGGATCTGGATGTCGCCGCCAAGCGCTGCCTGCAGCGCCGGGCCCGCGCCGCGGAACGGCACATGCACCATCTTCAGACCGGTCAATTGCAGGAACCAGGCACCGGTGAGGTGAGGGCTCTGCCCGACGCCGGACGAGCCGTAGGTCAGTTTGTCGGGATTGGCCTTGATGTAGGCAATGAGATCGCCAATCGACTTGATCGGCACCGACGGATGCGACGATACGATATTTGGAATCCGGATCAGGTTGCTGACCGGCTGCAATTCATCGGCCTTGTACTTCATATTCCGAAAGATGCTGTAGGCGATCGCATTGGGGCCGGGATTGCCGACCAGGATGGTATGCCCGTCGCCCTTCTGGCGCACGACTTCCGCTGTACCGATGGTGCCGCCGCCGCCGGAGCGGTTCTCCACCACCGCGGACTGGCCCCACGCCTTCTGCAGATGTACCGCCAGCAACCGACCCATCACATCGGTGGTGCCTCCCGGTGCGGCCGGCACGATCAGGCGGACGGTTTCGGTCGGCCGCCAGTCGGCGCCGAGGCTCGCGCGCGGCAGAATCGCAGCCGCGGAGACCGCGGCGGCCCCCGTCAGTAGGTGGCGGCGGGAGATCGGTCTGGTCACATTTCACTCCTTGTTTGGGTTCTTGTTTGTAGGAAAAGCGTAGGAAAAGCGTAGGAAAAGCGTGATCGGTCGGCAAGCCGGCGGCTTGGCGCAGGCGAGGATCTTTTGACTTTTCGTTACGAACCGGTATCCACCCCGCATCAAGCGCGGGCAGGCTTTCGCGCCAGAACGCCCTAGTTGAAACTGAGCAGCTTGAACAGCGGCGTCAGGTAACTGAGCTCCTGGCCCGAGGTCGGCGTGGTGCGGCTGATGAAGTCGAATATCTTGCCGTCCTGCAGTCCGTAATTGGCCAGCCGCTGCACCTGGCGATTCCGGTCGAAATAGACCGCAATCACGCGCTGGTCGACCACCTGCTGGTTCATGAACGCGACCTTGCGTTCGGAACGCTGCGAAATGTAGTAGAATACCTCGCCGCTCAGGGTTGCGACCGTGGACGGCGTGCCCATCACGATCAGCACCTGATCCTGGCTGGCGCCGATCGCAATTTGCTCGAGCGCGCCCGGCGGCAGGATATAGCCCTTCTGGAACTGTTCGCCGGTGCAAGCGCCGAGCGCGGCGCACACCAGGGTGATCGCGGCGATCGCCCGCACGCTGCGCCAGCGCGCGGCGAGACCGCGCGGAGAGGGCACGCAGGAGGCTGTCTGGCTCAATTCGGTCATTCCGGAACTGGTCCCGTCCCCTTGCATCGCGCGAGGCGTTGACGTACCGGGCAGCACGCTGGATTGCAACATGCGCGGGCTCCCAATACGGAAACCTTTGGGGCTCGCCTGCGGAACCCACAATGCTTTGGCCGTTCAATCACTTCAGGAAACCCCGGATGCCC
>JAYSPJ010000396.1:0-1735 GCA_043722155.1 Bradyrhizobium sp. | reverse complement strand
ATCGACAAGCTCCGCACCCAAGTGCAGTTCATCAAGGCCGGGGCCCAGACGCTGATGCTGGACGGTGGAACGACCAAGATTCTTCGCGTCGAAACCGACCCGACGCCGGCATGGCGGGCGGAACTGGCGGCAATCGCGACTTCGGACCCCTCGTTCAGCGTCTTGACGTTCAACCCTCAGTCTCTCGCGGTCCAGGTCAAGGCGTCGCGCGAGGTCTTGATGGACTCCGTAAACATCCAGGACGCCCTCGAAAAAACGATGATCTCAGCAATGAGCGTGGTCCTCGACTATGTCTGCTTCTTCGGAGCGGGATCGGCCAACGAGCCGTTGGGCTTGGCAAACACGTCGGGCATCGGCTCGCTGTCAATGGGCACCAACGGTGCAACGCCCGCCAACTATGACGACCTGCTCGACATGATTTACCAGCTGGAATTGGCGAACGAAAACGACCCGACCGCGATAGTCTATCACCCCCGCACGGCGCGCACCTACCGAAAGCTAAAGGATACGACCAATCAGCCGATGCAAGCGCCGGCACCGCTCGACACACTGTCCAAGCTTACCACCACCGGCGTTCCGATCACTCAGACGCAGGGCACGGCGACCGGGGTTTGCTCCACGGTCCTGATGGGCGACTTCACCGACGCCATCCTCGGGATGCGAGAGGTTCTGAGCCTGCAGATAGTTAATCAGACCTACGCCGCGACCGGCGAAATCGGCTTTATCGCGCATATCCGGGCGGACGTCGGCTTCACCACCCCGGGGAGCTTCTGCAAGCTGGTCGGCGTCAAACCGTAAGGGGACAGCGGCCCCTTCTCGCAGGGGGCAGCTAGATCGCGTGCGCCAGGATGCGCGCGCCGATCGGGGGTGGAGGCGCGGTGTCCGCAAGGATTCTCCACCCCTTGCGATCGCTCAATCTCGCAGTGACGACTATTTGAAAGGAATTCGCTTTGAGCACCCTCATAGGAGCCTTGCGGATCTCGCTGTCTGCCGAAACCAGCGCGTTCGAAGCCGGGATGCGGCGCGCGCACCCTCGATCCAGTCGATCACGTCGTCGGCAACGGTCACACCGACATTCGCCGACGACCAGGTCAACGTCACCGCCCAAGCTGCCGCGATGGAATTGGCCAACCCGACCGGCACCGCGCTCGACGGATGGGGCATCGGCGTCATGGTCTCCAGCGAGGTCAGCGACTGCATTTTCCAGTCGTTCTCAATCGTCTAATTGCCGCCCGACGGGGACGCGCCGGGCGGCATGATCGCCGGGGTGCAGCGATCCCTGTCTTGGTGACGTCGCGCTGTGATAATTGCGACCCACGCGGAAGCGATGATGCCTGCAGGCAGGAAAAGGAGAAATAAGTAAGCTTTCCGTTGAAAGGCTCTGGACGCCGCGAGGGGCATAGCCGCGATAAGATCATATCCCATTGAATATGGCGACGCGAGAACGCTCGAAAGCACGATGATTCCCGCCAACTCAATCGGCTCCGCATCTTTGGAACTGAGTGCTAGCCAAATGCCGCAAGCCACGCCAGCGATCAGGAACGGGATGGTTGGCCATCCGAGATACTCAGCGAATAAGGCGGGGCTTGCTGCAGGCGCGTTGGCTCCCACTGCTCGGACTAGATTCCGCCATTCGTGCATCATCGCCTGCCAATCGAGCCACGATTGTAATCCGAACACGATGGTGGCAACCGACACGACCATCGCAGCGGTAACAGCGGCGGCGGCGATGGCG
>JAYSPJ010000395.1:0-2409 GCA_043722155.1 Bradyrhizobium sp. | reverse complement strand
CTTCGCGGTGAAGATGCCGATGTGGCCGGTGCACACCTGGCTGCCGGACGCGCATGTCGAGGCGCCGACCGCGGGGTCGGTCGTGCTGGCCGCGATTCTCCTGAAGATGGGCGGCTACGGCTTCCTGCGCTTCTCGCTGCCGATGTTCCCGCTGGCCTCGCATGATTTCGCGCCGCTGATCTTCACGCTGTCGGTCATCGCCATCATCTACACCTCGCTGGTGGCCTTGATGCAGGAAGACATCAAGAAGCTGATCGCCTATTCCTCCGTCGCCCATATGGGCTTCGTCACCATGGGCATTTTCGCCGGCACCACCCAGGGCGTCGCCGGCGGCGTGTTCCAGATGGTGTCGCACGGCATCGTCTCGGGCGCGCTGTTCCTCTGCGTCGGCATCGTCTACGACCGCATGCATACCCGCGAGATCTCGGCCTATGGCGGCCTGGTCAACCGGATGCCGCTGTACGCCGTCGTGTTCATGGTATTCACCATGGCCAATGTCGGCTTGCCCGGCACTAGCGGATTCGTCGGCGAGTTCCTGACGCTGATCGGCACCTTCAAGGTCTCGATCCCGACCGCGACGGCGGCGACGCTGGGCGTGATCCTGTCGGCAGCCTATGCGCTGTGGCTCTATCGCAAAGTCGTGTTCGGGACGCTGACAAAGCCGTCGCTGACCAGCATCAAGGATCTCACCTGGCGCGAGAGCCTCACCCTGATGCCGCTGGTGTTTCTCACCATCCTGTTCGGGGTCTATCCGAAGCCGGTGCTCGACATGTCGGCGGCCTCGGTGCAGCAACTCGTCAACAACTACAACACCGCGATCATTGCCGTGAAGGCAGCCGCGCTGCTGCAGTAACCATAGCGTTTTCGAGCGAAGTGGGAACCGGTTCGCGTAAAGAAGACGCGTCAAAAGAGAATAGAGGCTTGGTTCTGATTTATCAGAACCGAGGCGAGATTAGGACAGCGCGCCATGAGCTTTGAAACTGCTGGATATCAGTTGCTGCCAGTGCTGCCGGAGTTGGTGCTGGCGGTCGGCGCCATGGCGCTGCTGATGCTGGGGGCCTATCGCGGGCAGGAGACGACGAGGCTGGTCACCGGACTGGCGGTTTGCCTTCTGGTGGTCGTGGGCGCGCTGGAGCTGATGCTGCCGGCCGGAAAGCTGACCACCTTCGGCGGCAGTTTCATCGTCGACGACTTTGCCCGGTTCCTGAAAATCCTGGCGCTGATCGGCTCGGCGGCGACGCTGATTCTTTCAGTGGAGTTTTTGACCGATCCGTCGCGGCGCATCTTCGAATATGCGATCCTGGTGCTGCTCTCGACGCTCGGCATGATGGTGCTGATCTCGTCGGGCGACTTGATCATGCTCTATCTCGGGCTCGAGTTGATGTCGCTCGCGCTCTACGTGGTCGCCGCCAGCAACCGCGACAATGCCAAATCCGCCGAAGCCGGCCTGAAGTACTTTGTGCTCGGCGCGCTGTCGTCGGGCATGCTGCTGTACGGCGCCTCGCTGATCTACGGTTTTACCGGCACCGTCAGTTTTGCCGGGATCGCCGCGGCCGCCAAGACCGGCAGCATCGGAATCGTGTTCGGGCTGGTGTTCCTGCTCGCCGGACTTTGCTTCAAGGTCTCCGCGGTGCCGTTCCACATGTGGACGCCGGACGTCTATGAGGGCGCGCCGACCCCGGTCACCGCGTTCTTCGCCTCCGCGCCGAAGGTCGCAGCGTTGGCGGTGTTCACCCGCGTGGCGCTCACCGCCTTTCCGGGTATCGTCTCGCAATGGCAGCAGATCGTGGTGTTCGTGGCGATCGCCTCGATGGTACTGGGATCGTTCGCCGCCATCGGCCAGACCAATATCAAGCGCCTGATGGCCTATTCGTCGATCGGCCATATGGGTTTTGCGCTGGTCGGCCTTGCCGCCGGCACCGTCGAGGGGGCGCAGGGCGTATTGGTCTATATCGCGATCTATGTGGCGATGACGCTCGGCACGTTCGCCGTCATTTTGACCATGAAGCGCAATGGCCAGCACGTCGAGACCATCAGCGATTTCGCGGGATTGTCGCGTACCAATCCGCTGCTGGCGTTCTTCTTTGCGATGCTGCTGTTTTCGCTGGCGGGGGTTCCGCCGCTGGCGGGTTTCTTCGCCAAATTCTATGTGTTCGTGGCGGCGATCAAGGCCGACCTGTTCACGCTCGCCGTGGTCGGCGTGCTCGCCAGCGTGGTCGGCGCGTATTACTATCTCACCATCATCAAGGTGATGTATTTCGACGAGCCGCTGGCCAAACTCGACCCGATGCGGATGGAATTGCGCACGGTGCTGGCGGTTGCGGGGCTCTTCAACATCTTCTTCTTCGTCTATCCGGGGCCGCTGGTCAGCGTGGCGACGTCGGCGGCGAAGTCGCTGTTCTAGGGCAG
>JAYSPJ010000394.1:0-5099 GCA_043722155.1 Bradyrhizobium sp. | reverse complement strand
CTGCACAACCCGCGGTCGGGACGAAAACGTGGCCGCAGTCGAACAAAAACGTGACTGCTCATCTTGACACACACATTCCCCATGTGAGCAATCCAGCTTCGCTTTCTTTGCGCAGCAAGGCTGGATTGCTTCGTTGCTACGCTCCTCGCAAAGACGGTGATAAAGCCGAATCCGCGACGAAGATCAGCGTTGAAACGCGCTGCGCAGTCTTTGAGCGAGCTCGAACAGCGCCGGATTGTGCTTCACCAGATGCTTGGCGCGGTTGACGCCCGACATCGCGGCAGCGGCGAGTTTGCCGCGCAGACTGAGCGGGATGAAGCTGTCGAAGATCGGCTCGTCGTCCTTGCAGAACAGTCTCTTGTATTCATCCGATCCGATCCCGAGATCGAGCGCGCGATAGCCGCGCCCGGCATAATGATCGACGATGTCGCGCATCAGGATCAGGCCGGGGCTGTATTTGGAGCTGGCCGACATCGTGTAGGTGTTGAACATCATCGAAAAGCGGTGGCCATCATTGACGCCGGCGAAGATGGCGATCACCTCGTCGTCGCATTCGAGCGCGTGAATATCGATGGCCCGGCGGCCGTCCGCAAGCTGTGCCATGCAGGCGTCACGGACAAATTTCTCGACGCCGGGATCGGCGAACACGTTGGGCAGTTTCTGTTCCGCCATCCGCTTCGGCTTGACGGCAAAGAACCAGTCGAGCAGCCGCTTGATGTCGGCGTCGGTGGCCGCGACGTGACTGCGGTAGCCGGGAAGGGCCTGCAGCTTGCGTTCCTTGCCCTTGAGTCTTCGCCGGAACGCACTCGAGATCCGCGCCGTAGGCGGCTCCTCGGCCACGATCGTCATCAGCGGGCAGTCATTGGCCGAGGCCTGGTGCGGCAATAGCGCCATCGGGTTCGGCAAACCCCGCCAAGTCAACGGTTGCTGGCCCAGCGCCAGGACGTCGGCCTCGGAACGCTGGCGTATTGCCGCTATCAGCGCCTCGAGATCGACGACGCTGGCTTCGGTGGCGAATTCCCGGTCCCACAGCGCCATGTTGAAGGTGGCGTGCTTGCCGCCCATGAAGCTCACGGTGCGAACGCCGTGCTCGTGGTTGAGCGTGAGCGGCAGCAGCAACAGCGGCCGGCGCTCGGCGTCATAGGCGATCACGATGAAGGGACGATGGCCCTCGCGCGCGCCGACCTGCCGCTGCCAGGCGCTGAGGAAATCGAATCGCTGATACGGCGTGGTAAACTGCCGGGCGTCTTCGAGGCCGCGCCAGAGGGTCTCGGCCTGGCCGAGATCGCCGAGAACATCCACGCTGGCGATGCGGCTCATGTACGACCGCGTCGGCGTTTCCGCCGTTCGGCTTTCGATTGCGGCGGCCATGGTCATCGCAAAACCTGTTTGTAGGGAATTTTTTACATTTTTCGGCTTGGCCGACCTTTGCAAAGAAATGTCAACAAAGAGTAAGGACAATGCGGACCGCAGCGGGCGGGATCAGCCGCATCTGGGGACGCGAATTTGTCATCCGAAGACCGATTCCTGACGACCCTGAAGCTTGAACTGGCCTGGTTCACAGGCCGGCCGTGGCTGAGCGGGCGGGGGACCGGCGGCGCCGGCGTCGTTTTGCGGTTCGAACGGGTGCGGCCGCGGCGCACCGCCGGCTTTCAGCCGCTTCGGTCGCACGAAATCACCCCTCAATTTCTCGACCGGACGATCCGGGCATTGAAGCGCTGGAAGTTCGATATCGTGTCAATGGATGAGGTTTGTCACCGGGCGGTCACATCGCCCACGCCAAGACGGTTTGTGTGCCTGACGTTCGACGGCGGCTACAAGGATATGATCGCGTCGGCCTATCCGGTGCTGTCGCGGCACGGCGTGCCGTTCACGGTTTACTTGCCGACCGCATTCCCGGACCGCCTTGGCGAGGCCTGGTGGCTGGCGCTGGAAGAAGTCATCGCGCGCGAAAGCAGAATCAGCCTGGTGGTCGATCGCAAGGAGCTGCGCTTCGACATCGCAGCCCGTGCCGAAAAATATCAGCTCTACGAATTTCTGTGGGGCTGGATGCGCACGCTCTCGCCGCCGGATCTGTCGGTCGCGATCAATGACCTTTGCAAGCGATACTCGGTCGATCTCGCGACGCTGTCGCGCGAAGCCTCGATGGACTGGGACGATCTTGCGAAGCTTGCGGCCGATCCCAAGGTGACGATCGGCAGTGCGACGGTCAACTATCCCGTGCTGTCGAACCTGAAAGACGCCGACGCGCAGCGCGAGATGACGATGGGCAGGGCGGTCGCGCAGGCTGCGTTCCACCGCGACGTCAGGCATTTCGCCTACCCGTTCGGCGACCGCGCCGCCTTCGCCCGCAAGCATGTCCAGATGGCCGAGGAGGCCGGCTTGACCAGTGCGGCATCGACGATATCGGGTGTCGTCCAGGCGGAGGGCCGAACCAATCTGCTCGCGCTGCCGCGCCTTTCCTGGGACGGACGGCAGCGTTCGCTGCGCGTCATGCGGGTGCTGCTGTCGGGCGTCGCATTCGCGCCGGTGCAGTCGACCCGGAGATCGTAGGGCGTATTCCACTTGCATGGACTTGGAAATGTGACGTCGTATCCCGTGGCCTCGTGGTTCGAGACGAAGACGCGCTCCTCGCCATGAGGGATTGAGGTCCTCATCCCGAGGAGCGGCCACCTGGCCGCGTCTCGAAGGATGAAGCGATCGGACTGGGCGCTCTACGCGTCCGGCCGGGACATCCAGCTGATGATCGGCATCGCCGGCAGCACCCATCCGATGCCGGCCACGACATAGAAGATCGCCTGCAGCAGGCCGGAGTTCGCCAGCCACGGCGTCTGCGCCAGCGTCATTCCCAGCAGCGACCACACCACGACAAGGACGAGCAGGGCGATGGTTCCGATGAATTTGCGGGTGCGGATGGTCATGACGGGAATGTGCAGTTCTTTGTTGTGGCGCAACTTGCGCGCCGGAGGAGGCGGACTATAAAGGGCGCGCCAATTCATTCAAGCGCAGCATCAATGACCGCCAGTTCCGCACGACAAGCACCGCACGCCGCTTCCGTCCGATGGTGGCTGCTCTCGATCGCGGCGCTGATCGCGATCATGGTGCTGGTCGGCGGCGCCACGCGCCTGACCGAGTCGGGGCTCTCGATCGTCGAGTGGAAGCCGGTCACCGGCACGCTGCCGCCGCTCAGCCAGCAACAATGGACGGCTGCCTTCGAGGCCTACAAGACCATCCCGCAATATCGCGAACTCAACGCCAGCATGTCGCTCGACCAGTTCAAGACCATCTTCTGGTGGGAATGGAGCCACCGGCTGCTCGGGCGTGTGATCGGGGCGGCTTATTTCCTGCCGTTTCTCTGGTTTCTGTGGCGCGGCGTCCTCGGCGCGGACCTGAAGCGGCGGCTGTGGCTGATCTTCGGCCTCGGCGCGCTGCAGGGCGCGGTCGGCTGGTGGATGGTGGCGTCGGGGCTGACGCAGCGGACCGAGGTTTCGCAATATCGTCTCGCCACCCATCTGGTGCTGGCGCTTTTGATTTTCGCTGCCATCGTCTGGACCCTGCGCCGGATGGCGGATCGGCCTCCATCCGTCGTCTCCGCACGGCTCAGGATCACCAGCGTGGCGCTGCTGGTGCTGACCTTCGTGCAGCTTTATCTGGGTGCGCTGGTCGCGGGCCTGCGCGCCGGCCGCGTCTACAACACCTGGCCCGAGATCGACGGCGCGCTGATTCCTTCGGTGGCGCGGCTGTTCTTCGAAGATCCGTGGTGGCGCAATCTGTTCGACAACACGCTCACGGTGCAGTTCGAGCACCGGATGACCGCGTACGCGCTGATTGCGCTGACGATCCTGCATGCGGTCGACGCCATCCGCTCACGGGCGGAGACAGCCGTGGTCAACGGCGCGGCATGGCTGGCGGCGGCCATGACGCTGCAGGCGGCGCTGGGTATTTTCACGCTGCTGCATCAGGTTCCGATCGATCTCGCATTGGCGCACCAGGCCGTGGCGATGGTGGTGCTGACGCTGGCGATTTTCCAAGTCGAGCGACTGGCGGCACAGCCGCGGGGGGCGCAGCGAAAACTGGTTCTGCCGGCCGGTCAGCCGGGCTGAACCGGCCTCTCTAGTACTGGCTATGTGAGATCGGTGAGTCGCTGGCTACCCATGCTTCGAGACGCTCGCGCCGCCCCTGCACCCTCTGATTGGGGGGCGAGGAATTTCAGAGCAAAATTCGGGCGTATCCAGCCGCGAGATCGCGAAGCTGTGTTTGCGCTATTCGAAAACTTGAACCCTCCCGCGTCGTCCCTGGTTCGCAGGGACGACGTTGAGAGTATTGAGCCAGAAGAGCGTAACGAAATCCTGGGTCGGCTTTACGTCTACGCGCCCAGCGCCTGCTCGAGGTCGGCGATCAGATCTTCCTTGTCCTCGATGCCGATCGAGAGCCGCACCACGTCGGGGGCCGCGCCCGACTTGACCTTGGCGGCATCGTCGAGCTGGCTGTGGGTGGTCGAGGCCGGATGGATCACCAGCGAGCGGGTGTCGCCGACATTGGCGAGGTGCGAGAACAGTTTCAGGTTCGACACCAGGTTGACGCCGGCCTCGTAGCCGCCCTTCAGGCTGAAGGTGAACACCGCGCCGGCGCCCTTCGGCGCATATTTGCGCGCGAGGTTGTTGTACGGGTTGCCCGCCAGACCGGAGTAATTCACCGCAGCCACCGCCGGGTGGCCCGAGAGGAATTCCGCGATCGCCCTGGCGTTCTCGCAGTGCTTGGCCATGCGCAGCGGCAAGGTCTCGATACCCGTGAGAATCAGGAACGAATTGAACGGCGAGATCGCCGGACCGAGATCGCGCAGCCCGAGCACGCGGCAGGCGATCGCAAACGCGAAATTGCCAAACGTCTCCTGGATCTTGATGCCGTGATATTCCGGGCGCGGCTCGCTCAGCATCGGATATTTGTTGTCTTTCGACCAATCGAAGGTGCCGGCGTCGACGATGATGCCGCCGAGCGAATTGCCATGGCCGCCCAGGAACTTGGTCAGCGAGTGCACGACGATGTCGGCGCCGTGGTCGATCGGGCGGATCAGATAGGGAGTCGCCAGCGTGTTGTCG
>JAYSPJ010000393.1:0-6430 GCA_043722155.1 Bradyrhizobium sp. | reverse complement strand
TCAAGCGCCGCCGCTACCGCACGCGCGTGGCCCGGCCACAGATCGGGAAAGATGCGACGGATAGGGATCGGCCCTTCCTTGCCGTGCAGTGGGCCGTCGAAGTCGGTGTCGCGCTCGAGTTTACGGAAAAACGGCAGGACATTCTGCCAGCCCCAGCCGCGCGCACCACGGGCTTCCCATTCGTCATAATCGCCAGGAGAGCCGCGATTGGCGAGCTGCCCATTGATGGTGGAGCCGCCACCAAGGACGCGCGCCTGTTCGTAGACCTTCCGGTCGATGCGCCGCGTCCAGTCGTTTCCGGGCACGTCAGTTGTGACTTTGAGGTGCTGCCAATTGTAACGCCGATCGATGTAGGCTGCGCCTGGATAGGAATCGAGCAGCGTCTCTGGAATCTTGCCGACCGGCATGTCTGGTCCGGCTTCGATGAGGAGCACGCGACGCCGGCCATCTGCGGAAAGGCGGTTGGCAAGCACGCAACCGGCGGACCCGCCGCCAATGATGATGATGTCCGCGTGCACGGCGATCAAACTATATCCGCTCGGCAGGTGTGTCGACCGCTCGGGGCCGAAATATGGAAGTTACCATTGAGCGTACTGATCCTGTCCACTGCATAGATCGCGATCAGCGGGCTAGCGACGCTTTCTAGCACTGGATAGAAACCGGGTGCAATTCCATTTAGCGTCAGGACCCACATCGAGGCTACAGACGAGGCGCAGCGCGCCTGGTCCGAGCATGCGGAGGAAGTGGCCGCCGGGACGCTGGTTGCAGAAGCCGACTCCTAGTATATGGTGCCAACATACCGGGCAAAGCACGGCAATTCATCGCATACGCCGGTGGTTAGCCGGTCTATTTCAATAAGTGCAGCGAGGTGCCAGCAGACGGCTACGCAGGGTTCGCGTTGGGGTTGATCGCTAGGAGGCATCGACTCTGCGCAGACGCGAGTTCCCCTGTCGCCCAAACCGGGCCCGAACATAGCCAGGCGAAGGATAGGATAATGGTCGAATATCGCGGATCTATCTATCGCGACGATACTTCCCTGCGCGAGTGGCTATCCCTCGGCGAGGGTGAGCCTGTGCTCGAGCCGGGTCTGCCAATTGTCGATGCTCACCACCATCTGTGGGACTCGCGGTGGGGCACATACATGTTGCCCGACTATCTTTCCGATCTGTCGGAGGGCCACAATTTCGTGGCGACCGTTTATGCCGAGGCGGGCGCGATGTATCGCGCGCACGGCGAAGAACGCTTTCGTCCAATCGGTGAGATCGAGTTTGCACGCGGCGTCGCGGCGATGGCGGACTCGGGCCGCTACGGCGCCACGCGCATCGCCGCGGGAATCATCGGTGCCGCCGACCTCTTGCTGGGCGCCGCCGTGCGCGACGTCCTCGAAGCGGGGATCGAGGCGGGCGGTGGACGTCTGAAGGGCATCCGTTATTCGGTGCCATGGGACGAGGAAGACGCAGTCTGCACCTATCTTGCCCATTACGTCCCTCCCCGGCTTCTCCTGGATTCGACCTTCCGCGAGGGCTTCGCCGAGTTGGCGCCACTCGGCCTGAGCTACGATGTCTGGCTGCTCCACCCGCAGCTTCCCGATCTCGTCGATCTCGCCCGGTCGTTTCCCGGGACCAGCATCGTGCTCGACCATCTCGGAAGCGTGCTGGGTGTCGGCCGCTTCGCCGGCAAGCGGGAGGAAACCTTCGCGAACTGGCGCATAGACATGGCGGCGCTCGCGCGATGTCCCAATGTATCGGTCAAGCTCGGCGGTCTGGGCATGACGCAATCCGGCTTCGGCTTCCATCTTACCGATCGCCCCGCTACTTCGGTCCAGCTCGCCGAGGCTTGGCGACCGTATATCGAAACGTGCATCGAACTGTTCGGGGCCGATCGCTGCATGTTTGAATCAAACGCACCTCCGGACCTTCAGTCGTCTGGAATCACCGAACTGTGGAACGCCTTCAAGCGGATAACCGCCGCAGCATCGAGTTTAGAAAAGCGCGCGCTCTTCGCAGGCACGGCAGCTCGCATCTACCGGCTCGACCTGGCGATCTGATACCGCTCGTGGAGCTTGACCGGGTATCGCCGCCCCAGTCGAGGCGGTGGCTGATCGTCCTGGCGTAGGCGTAGCCGAGAATGCCCTCTGCGCCGCCCTCGCGGCCGTGGCCGCGGTCCTACTCCACCGAACGGCAAGCCGTGCGTCGAGACGCCCAAGTGGTTGATGCCGACAACACCGCTCTCCACGCCACGGGCGCTCCGATGGGCGTTGGCGGATGAGCGGGAGAAGGCATATGCGGCCAGCCCGAAAGGAAGGGCGTTGGCAATATCCAGCGCCGTGTCGCTGTCGCTCACCCGGCTGATGGTCATCACCGGTCCGAACGGCTCCTCTCGCAGGATGCAACCACATCATGGAACTGGCCGCTCGTGCCCACGGTCCACAGGCCATCGATATAGAGTTCCGCCGGTGGTAGGGCATACACCGTCACCGGCGCAGGCCAAGCAGTTCGCGCGCGATGATATAGCGGTGGATTTCGCTCGGTCCTTCGTAGATGCGGGCGAGTCGGCTCTCGTTCGCCATCAGGTAAAGCGGCATTTCCTTCGTCATTCCCATCGCGCCGAAGGCCTGCATCGTATGATCCACGACCGTCGCGGCGGTTTCGGTGGCGAAGAGCTTGATCATCGCCACCTGGACGCGGGCGTCCTCGCCGCGATCGAGCCGCGAGGCCGCCTCGTAGGTCATGAGCCGGCAAGCGTGGATCCGCGTCGCCCCATCGGCGACCCAGTTCTGGACTGTCTGGCGCTCAGCCAGGCTCGCGCCAAAAGTTCTCCGCTGGGGTGCGAATTCGCATAGCATGTCCAGCGCGCGCTGGGCGCGGCCAATGCACCAGGCAGCAATCTGCACGCGTCGGGTCGTGAGCCGGGTCTGCATCGGGGCGAAGCCGAAGCCTTCCCGGCCGAGCAGGTTTCCTGCGGGAATCCGACAGTCCGTGAAGCTGATCTCAAAGGTTGAGACGCCGCCGATCATCGGAATGCGCCGCTCCACCACGAAGCCCGGGGCACCGCGATCGACTATGAATCCGGAAATCCCTCCCCGGGTGCCTTTGGTCTTGTCGGTCATCGCCATCACGATCGTCCAGTCCGCCTTGTCCGCCCGGCTGATCCAGATCTTACGGCCATTCAGCACCCAGTCCGCGCCATCGCGCTCGGCGCGGGTCGCCAGCGCCGCCGGGTCCGAACCCGCGCCCGGTTCCGAAATCGCCATCGCCGATATCGTTTCGCCGCGTGCATAAGCGGCGAGATAGCGCTCACGTTGCTCGGGACTGGCAGTCTCGATCAGCATGCGAAGATTGGGCGAGTCCGGCGGCAAGTCGTACGGAACGATTGAACTGCCCAAGGCTTCGTTGACGCCGATCAGCGCCATCAGCGGCAAATCGTAGCCGCCCATCTCCGCGGGGGCGTCGAGGCCCCACAAGCCAAGAGCCTTCGACGCAGCGTCGAGCCCGCTTTTCTCCTCGGTCGTCAGCGCCAGCTGGCCACCATTTGCTTCGCGCATCATGATCGCGGGTTCCAGCGGTATCAGGTGATCCTTGACGAATCGTCCAGCCAGCTCCTTGAGCATGCGGAACTCGTCGGATAATTGGAAATCCATTCATATCCTCGTTCGGTCGGGCAGCTGTCTGTAAGCTCGTCAGGCGCCGGTGAAGACGGGAGGTCGCCGCTCGCTTGCCGCGGCGATTCCTTCGCGAAAGTCTGCCATCTTATACTGCTCTATCTGGATCTGGAGCTCATGGTCATTGACCGCGCGCACCCGATCGGCAAAGTCGCCGCGCAACGTGGCGCGCGTGCTCTGGACGGCGTGGGGCGCGGAACTCGCGATTTCGGCAGCGAACACCGCTGCGTATTCACAAAGGGTGTCGTCCGGCACTACCTCGTCGACCAACTTGATCCTCAGTGCCTCAGCGGCGTCAATTCTCTGGCCGGTGTAAAACAGGCGCGCGGCATGCCGCTCTCCGACGACGTGCGGTAGCGTGAAGCTGATGCCAAAGCCGGGATGGATGCCAAGCCGGTTGAAGTTGACGGCAAAACGCGCCGCGGTTGCGGCGATGCGGAAGTCGGCAGCGAGTGCGAGCCCAACCCCCGCACCGATCGCCGGGCCCTGGATGGCGGCGATAATCGGCTTAGTGGTGCGGAAGAGACGCATCGCCTCACGATAAATCCCCGCAGAATCGGGAGCGGCACCGCTGGCGACGGCATCGCTAAAGTCTGCGCCGGCGCTGAAGGAGCGGCCCTCCGCGCGAAGGATCACCACTCGACAGTCGGGCTCAGTGTCGAGCGCCGAAAGGCGATCCGCCAGCAAGCCAAGCAGCGGCTGGTCGATGAAATTGTGGGGCGGTCGCCGCAGCGTAATTGTCGCCACGTGATTTTCGATTGTCACGGATAGGCCACCGTCGTCGCTCATCGATCTTTCCTCGGGCTCAATAGGAGCGGGCAGGGCCAAGACTCTTCTCGGCGGTGGCACCTCGATATAACGGCAATCGAGTTTCCGTCTAATCTCCCAGGCGTCTCATCTTAAAATACTTCAGTTGGAACACGGCGTGTTGGACTAGAGCAGCTTCTAACGTGATAATTCCCAGCATTAAGTCAAATATCAGCTTTCAACAACTTGATATCCTGATGGTATTGGAGTTCGGCGACGAAGCGCGCAGCACAGGGCAGATGTCCGGCCGCCGTTTGCCGGCGCAAGGCCGTAGGAGTGAATCCTGGAAAAGATCCGAGTGGCGGGACGGGACGGATCGGGATCGCGCTCGCCTTTGCGCTGGCAGGCCCCGGAATAATGATCCGCGACCGCGATTTGGCGAGCCTGAAACGGGCGATGGTTTGCTCGTTTTAGAAGTGGGCCGGACACGACTTCTATCCCCGGGAAGACTGCACCCTGAGCTTCGCCTGATCGCGCCCGCCGCACACATTTGCAAACCCGGCGCTGCCGACATGTTCGAGTCGGAGGTCGCCAAGGCCGATGTGCTCGCGGATCTGAGTAAGGTTGCCGTGAAGGCGCCCTGATCGCCAGCAACCCTTCGACCACCACGAACTTGACCCTTGCCTCTTTTCTTCCCCAGCCCTGGGAGGCGCACATGAAAATTCTGCTCTGTACGAAGCAGATATCGTCGATACCGACATTGATATTATAAAACCCGGGTCACGGGCCTAATGGTGGGTAGCAGACCAACTTCCTCGGTCTCCGATTGTCGGAAGGAACGATCTGATGTCCGAGTCTTTTCCTACGGTCCGCGTCGAGCGCGTCGATGGCGTCGCCCTGGTCACGATTGATCGACCGTCGGCACGCAACGCGATAGATGCGGCAACAGCCACGGCCCTCGGCATAGTCGTTGAGCAGACCGAGGCCAATCCCGATATCATGGCGGTCGTTCTGACAGGTAGTGGCGATGTATTCTGCTCGGGCGCGGACCTGAAATCGGTTGCGCGCGGTGAGCTAGGCTCACTATACACCCCCGCGGGGGGCTTCGCGGGGTTCGTCAGCGCGAAGCGCGCGAAGCCATGGATTGCCGCGGTGAACGGATTGGCGCTGGCAGGCGGCTGCGAAATAGCGCTCGCCTGCGATATGATTGTCGCCTCCGAAGATGCCGCGTTCGGACTGCCGGAGGTGACGCGGCGTTCCTGCCCTGACCCGCAGGCACTCTCGCTTCGCTCCTTGCCGGATACCCGCTGGTCGCAACCCTTCGCGGACCTGGCGGAGCTGCGCTGTTCGCGCAACACCTGTATCCGGCGCAAGTTTCATAATTTCGTTCGCGTCCATGAGATTGCAGGCGGCGAGGTGCTGGGTCTTGCTCAAGGATCGTTCGGGGTCTTTGACCATCACATCCTTCTCGCTCTGCCCGCCGGTTTCATAGGTGATGGTTTCGCGGCCCATCGTCTTCGACAGTATATCAGCGGTATCATAATCATTGACCCCGAAGGCTTGGAGGACACCGGCATTCGACAGGAACGTCCCGGCGCTTGTTCCGTAGAGGCTGCGCAGTTGATGGATGTCCTGCAAAATCGGCCAGAGTTGCAACCCGTATCCGGCCATCAGGCCCATCGCGCGCTCGATGGGTTGCAGCCGCCCGAGCGCGGCAAACTCATCGAGCAGGAACAGCACCGGGCGCAGCGGCTTGGCCGACGACCGCGCCATCTCGTTGATGGCTTGGGCTACCAGCAGGCGCAGCCAGCGCGAATAGGCATCGAGCCGGTCAGGCGGCAGGATCAGGAACACCGTCGCCACATTGTCTTTGAGATCGGCGAAGGTGAAATCGGAACCACTCACGACCTGGGCTATGCGCGGGCTGTCAAGAAAATGGGTGTGCCGTTGCGCACCCGACAACACGCCCGCCGCTTCGCGGTGCGATTTGCTGAGGTAGCGGTTGGCGGCGCGCGCGATCAA
>JAYSPJ010000392.1:0-4466 GCA_043722155.1 Bradyrhizobium sp. | reverse complement strand
GCCAGGACCGGGTGATCGAAAACACCCTGGTGACGATCCTGTCCGGCGGTCACGCGCTGCTGATCGGCGTGCCCGGCCTCGCCAAGACCAAGCTGGTTGAAACCCTGGGGATCACGCTCGGGCTGGATGCCAAGCGCATCCAGTTCACGCCCGACCTGATGCCCTCGGATATTCTCGGCGCCGAAGTGCTGGACGAGAGCGTCTCCGGCAAACGCTCGTTCCGCTTCATCTCCGGACCGGTGTTCGCACAGCTGCTGATGGCCGACGAAATCAACCGCGCCAGCCCGCGCACCCAGTCCGCCTTGCTGCAAGCCATGCAGGAACAGCACATCACGGTTGCAGGCGCGCGCCACGATCTGCCGAAGCCGTTCCACGTGCTGGCGACGCAGAACCCGCTGGAGCAGGAAGGCACCTATCCGCTGCCGGAGGCGCAACTCGACCGCTTCCTGATGGAGATCGACGTCGATTATCCGGATCGCGACGCCGAGCGGCGCATCCTGTTCGAAACCACCGGCGCCGACGAGACGCTCGCCAAGGCCGCCATGAATTCGGAGATCCTGATCACGGCGCAGCGGCTGGTGCGCCGGCTGCCGGTCGGCGATTCCGTCGTCGAAGCGATCCTCTCACTGGTGCGCTCCGCGCGTCCGGGAGAGGAAGGCGGCGAAACCGGCAAGCTGATCGCCTGGGGGCCGGGTCCCCGCGCCAGCCAGTCGCTGATGCTCGCGGTCCGCGCCCGCGCGTTGCTCGATGGCCGCCTCGCGCCCTCGATCGACGATGTGCTCGATCTGGCGGAACCCATTCTCAAGCACCGCATGGCGCTGACATTCTCCGCCCGCGCCGAAGGCCGCACCATCCCCGATGTCATCAGGCAATTGAAGACGCGGATCGGTTGATGGCCGCGGACACCGAGCGCGCGCCCAGGGAGATCACAGCAATCCGGCGAGCCGACGGCGAAAGCCGAACGCTCGCCGCATCGCTGCCCCGCCTCGTGCTTGAAGCGCGCCGCATTGCCGCCAACGTGATCCACGGCCTGCATGGTCGGCGGCGCGCCGGCGCCGGAGAAAGTTTCTGGCAATACCGCCGCTTCGTTTCGGGCGAGCCGGCGCAGAACGTCGACTGGCGGCGCTCGGCGCGCGACGATCATCTCTATGTCCGCGAGCAGGAATGGGAGGCCTCGCATACGGTATGGCTGTGGCCGGACCGCTCGCCGTCGATGGCGTTCGCGTCGAAACAGGCCCGCGACAGCAAGCTGGAACGCGGACTGATCGTAACCTTCGCGCTCGCCGAACTGCTGGTCGCGGGCGGCGAACGCGTCGGCATTCCCGGCCTGATGAACCCGACCGCGAGCCGCAGCGTGATCGACAAGATGGCGCAGGCGATGTTGCATGACGACGCGGCCCGGCTCAGCCTGCCGCCATCGTTCGTGCCCGCCGCGCTGGCCGAAATCGTGGTGCTGTCGGATTTCTGGTCGCCGATCAGCGAAATCAAAACCATGCTGGCGGGCCTGTCGGCCTCCGGCGCGCACGGCACATTGATCCAGATCGTCGACCCGGCCGAAGAAACCTTCCCCTATTCCGGCCGGATCGAATTCGTCGAACCGGAAGGCGGCAGCGCGATCATCGCCGGTCGCGCGGAAAAATGGGCCGATGATTACGTGGCGCGCGTGGCGCTGCATCGCGCCGAAATTCGCGCCGCAACCAACAAGCTCGACTGGCTGTTCTCGACCCACACCACCAGCCGCTCGGCCGCGGAACTGCTGTTGTTCCTGCATTCGGGCATGATGGTGAGCAAAGGCAGCGCGCGCGGCGCCACCGTCAAAGTGGGGCGACGGGCATGATCGCCGGGCTCCCCCTCGCTTTCGCCCAACCCTTCCTGCTGCTCGGCCTGTTGAGCCTGCCGGTGCTGTGGTGGCTGTTGCGGGTGATGCCGCCGCGGCCGCGGCGCATCGAGTTTCCGCCGACGCGGCTGTTGTTCGACATCGCGCCGAAGGAGGAAACCCCCTCGCGTACGCCATGGTGGCTGACCGCCTTGCGGCTCGCAGCCGCGGCGCTGGTGATCCTGGCAGCCGCCGGGCCGATCTGGAATCCGCAAGCCGGCCCCGCCGGCTCCAGCGCGCCGCTGGTGATCCTGCTCGACGACGGCTGGAGTGCCGCCGCAAGTTGGGACTCCCGGATCAAGGCCGCGGACGAACTGATTGCGAACGCCGACAATGATCGGCGCGGCGTGGCGCTGGTGCCGCTGTCCGAACCTGCGCGCGACATCACCCTGATGCCGGCGGGCACGGCGCGGGTGGCGCTGCGCCAGCTCGCGCCCAAACCGTATTCGATCGAGCGGGTGGAAACCCTGCCCGCCGTCGAGCGTTTCCTGAAAACCACCGGCGACGCCGAGATCGCCTGGCTGTCGGATGGCGTCGATACCGGGCGCGGACCGGAGTTTCTCGAAGGGCTCGGCAAGGCGATCGGGGACCGCACCTTGACGGTTTTCGAAGGCGGCACCGCACCCCCGCTCGCTCTGGTCGCGGCCGAAAACGCCGCGGCGAAGATGACGGTGAAGGTGCTGCGCACGGGCGGCGGCGTCGCCGCCGGCGTGGTGCGCGCCATCGACCAGAAGGGTTCGCCGATCGGCGAGGCCCGCTACCGCTTTGCGCCGCAGGATCGCGAGACCGAAGCGTCGTTCGATCTTCCGGTCGAGCTGCGCAACGACATCGCCCGGCTCGAAGTGGCCGGCGAACGATCCGCGGGCGCGGTGCAGCTGCTCGACAAGCGCTGGCGCCGTCGCGCCATCGGCATCGTCTCAGGATCGACCAACGATACCGCGCAGCCGCTGCTGGCCTCGACGTTCTACCTCACCCGCGCGCTGGCGCCGTTCGCCGACGTGCGGCTCGGCGATCGCGGCGCGCCGCAGCAGGCGATCACGCAGTTTCTCGACCAGAAGCTGCCGATGATCGTGATGGCGGACGTCGGCACGCTGTCGCCGGAAATTCGCGAACGCATCGGCGCATGGATCGAGCAGGGCGGGGTGCTGGTGCGGTTCGCCGGCCCGCGCCTGGCGCAGGCCGACGACGATCTGGTGCCGGTCAAACTGCGCCGCGGCGGTCGCAGCCTCGGCGGCAGTCTGACCTGGGAAAAGCCGCAGCATCTGGCCTCGTTCGCGGCCGACGGACCCTTCGCGGGCCTCGTGGTGCCGAAGGATATCACCGTCAACCGGCAGGTGCTCGCCGAACCCAACGCGGTGCTGGCGACCAGGAGCTGGGCCTCGCTGGAGGATGGCACGCCGCTGGTAACCGGCGAACATCGCGGCAAGGGCGTGGTGAGCCTGTTTCACGTCAGCGCCGACATGCGCTGGTCCGACCTGCCGATGTCCGGCAGCTTCGTCGAGATGCTCCGAAGGATCGTCGATGTCTCCGGCTATACCTCCACGCCGGGCGCCGGCGTCGCGGGCGAAGCCGGCGTGGAGACCGTGGCGCCGCTGCGCACGCTCGATGGCTTCGGCGCGTTCGGACCGCCGCCCTCGACGGCGAAGCCGCTGCCCGCCGACTTCCGGGATCGCGCCACGCCGGATCATCCGCCCGGCTTCTATGGACCGGCCGACGGTCCGCTCGCGGTCAACGCGCTGGCGGCGGCGGACCGCATCGCACCGCTCGATACCGCTTCGTTGCGCGCGCGGCGCGCCAGCTACACCAATGCCGAACCGCGCGATCTCAGGGGCATCCTGCTGGCGTCGTCGCTGGCGCTGTTCCTGATCGACGCCGTGGTCGTCGCTCTGCTCGGCGCCGGCATCGCGGCGCTGTTGCGGCGGCGCGCGGTACCTGCCGCATTGGCGCTCGCATTCGCGCTGTCCGCGATCCTGGCGACACCCTGGCCGGCGCGCGCCGACGCATCGTCAGACGATTTTGCCATCAAGGCGGTCTCGCAAACCCGATTGGCCTACGTCGTCACCGGCAATGCCGACGTCGATTCCATCGTCAAGGCGGGCCTGGCCGGGCTGACCCTGTTTCTGGCGCAGCGCACGGCGCTGGAAGCCGGCGATCCCGTCGGCGTCGATCCGGCGCGCGACGAGCTCGCGTTCTTCCCGCTGATCTACTGGCCGGTGTTGCCGGGTGCCGCGAAGCCGGCGCAGGACGCCATCAACCGCATCGACGCCTACATGAAGCAGGGCGGCACCGTGCTGTTCGACACCCGCGACGCCATCGAGGCGCCGCCGGGAGCCAATGGCGCATCGCAGACGCCGGGAATGCTGGCGTTGCGCAATATTCTCTCCTCGCTTGACGTTCCCGAGCTCGAGCCGGTGCCGCGCGAGCATGTGCTGACCAAGACGTTCTATCTGCTGCGCGACTTCCCCGGCCGCTTCAACGCAGGCCAGACCTGGGTCGAAACCCTGCCGCGCGACGAAGACGACGAGGCCGCCTCGCGGCCGGCCCGCGGCGGCGACGGCGTCTCGCCGATCATCATCACCTCGAACGACCT